>QQSA01000119.1:669-3209 GCA_003602535.1 Candidatus Poseidoniales archaeon | reverse complement strand
CAAAACGGTACTCAGACTGATGGCTGGCCTCTGGAAAAAGTAGCAGAAACATTAGGGGCATCACGAATTGCTATTCAATCGGAAATCGACCCGGGAATGGAAAGGAAATCGCAATTGAAATTGATTCTGGGAGAAGATGGCTGGGTAGTACACAAAGAGAATTTTGTAGAATACGAGTTCGATGCTACCGCAGTCATGTTCTCATCTGGTAATGTAACTGAAAGAAGAAGAATGGGTGAATTGGACACCAATGGAGAAATCATAGTTGATGCTTATTCAGGTGTTGGATATTACACATTACAATTTCTTGTTCAGGGGGATGCAAAACATGTACATGCTTGCGAAATTAATCCAGATAGTATCGAAGCATTACGTAAAGGTCTAGAGCGAAATGATGTTGCAAACAAATGTACAATTTACGAAGGAGACAATCGAAAAACAATGAAACAATTGTCTGGAATTGCAGACAGAGTTATTCTTGGATTAATTCCTTCATCGATGAATACCTGGGGATTAGCAATCAATTGTCTAAAGCCTACTGGCGGAGTAATACATGTCCACATGAATGTCCATGAAAACGAAGTAGAAGAGTGGACTGAGAAGACCGTTGATTGGTTTTCAACTGTTAGTGGAAAGAATGTAAAAGCGTTGCATCTGGAAGATGTTAAGCAATATAGTCCACGAATTCGACATGTGGTTCTGGACTTGATGTTCGATTAAGAATTATCATCTGTAAGCAAGATTGATTCTGGTTGATCTTCTTTAGCTCTCACCAGGATTAGATAAGATGCCAAACCTAGTAAAATCACGATCGCTGTAACTAATGAAATTGTTTTTCCCGTAGATGTTGCAAAGAATGATTGTTCCTCGATTTCTTCACTATCACCTTCATCTTCAACAACTACTTCTTCACTACCAGGGATAACTCCAATCATCTCAACTTTAGAGATATGAACTTCATACACTGGTCGTCCTGCTGATGAAAATGGATTATCAAGGTCAGTACCTGTTGGGTCATCTGAAGTTGGGACCATTGCAATCGCTCTAACATGGCTCATTCCATTCCTAACAATTCCAAATGTTACATAGCCTTCATCATCTCTATTTTCAGGGTCGAGTCCGTGGGCTTCTGTTTCGGCAATATACCATTGTGAATCAGCACTATCTGGGTCTTGTCCACGAGCCATTCCAATCGCTCCGTCAACATGGGACAGATTGTCATGATGCTCCATATCCAAAGTTTCCCCAGTACCTCCGCTTCCACATTGGAGGCTAGTAGCAGGATATACTCCTTGAGTCTTGCAAGTTGGATCCCCTGCTTGAGTTACGAAATCGTCGATAACTCTGTGGAAAAATATTCCATTGTATATCTCATTCTCAACGTTTTTGATCATGTTTGTTGTAGTATTTGGAGCCCATTCTTCAAACAATTCAATGATAATTTCACCCTGAACTGAAGATTGGAAATGACCCGGTTGATATTCCACTTCTATTTTCAGAACTGCGTCTCCAGGCCTTGGTTCATCCATGGGAGATCCTTCTAAATCCGGCCCATCATCCCATCCAGACATGTCGACTTCAATATCTCTCCAGGGCTCATTTCCAGTCTCGTAATCAACACCTGCTACGGGACTCAAGACGAGCACACCTAACAGGATTGCAAGGGCTCGCATGTATGACTCCAATCACTCAAACATCATCAAATCATTCTTCTCTAGACATTCTAGCATGTCTGAAAGATTGAACGCAGATGTAGGTGTAAATAGAACCTGTAATGAACATCATTAACTGAGACCCTGATGCATAATTTAGACCATCGGACATGACCATGAAGAAACGAGTACCTCCCAATGCACATAGCAAACCAAATGTGGCAGCAATGTGCATCCAGAGCTTTCTTT
Organism: Candidatus Poseidoniales archaeon; assembly: GCA_003602535.1. Classification (GTDB taxonomy): domain Archaea; phylum Thermoplasmatota; class Poseidoniia; order Poseidoniales; family Poseidoniaceae; genus MGIIa-K1. The sequence goes on along the minus strand of QQSA01000119.1, from coordinate 1,308 downwards.
TCTCAGGAATCTTTGCAGCCAAAATACCTGATGAAAGCAAAGCTAGGCCCGCTACGGATGGTAAATAGGATGTGAAAGAATTAGAGTCAGAAATTACTGAAACAATAATTCCCCACAGAATAAGGAACACTCCATAACCTGAAGTTATGGTTGGAATCGACTGTCCTGCTACGGTGAATTGCTCGCTCATGGCTAACCCTGTTCGAGCCACTCTTTGATAATTTGTATATGCCATCAAGTATGGCGAAGGCTGATGAGTGAGTGCCTCTTCGTGCATTCAATGGAGGACGAAGTCTTTGAGGCTGAAATCATTCCCATTGAGAATGGTTTCGCACTCAACATTACTCTTGCTGCAACAATTGCAGTATCAATAATGTTCTTAATTTTGGGAGCCGCATGGGGAACTCCTCTCGCTGCCATTCAAGAGAGTTCTAGGTCAACTGAATGGTGGGAGACTCCTCTGCATGATCGACATGAAATGGATTTGAATTTCTCACAATCGAGATCTTCATTACCTGTCAAAGGTCCATACGAAGTACAGACATATTCTGAGCATTATATTCCGGTAGAATTACCTGCTTCTGAAGAAGATGCTGGATTCCCTGAAGATGATGTAATGCACGTTGCTCTTTGGTTACC
>QQSA01000119.1:0-587 GCA_003602535.1 Candidatus Poseidoniales archaeon | reverse complement strand
GGAGTTGGCGATGACTCAAACCCAAATACTGTCCCTGATGGAGGAATCGGGGCCTGGGTGTATGATAATTTCATTTCACATGGATATGGATTAGCTCAAGCATCCACTTTCGGTACTGGAAAATCTACACATTGTCAAGATGTCAAAGGCCTTGGTGAACAAGTAGGAATCCAGGCAGTTGTGGATTGGCTTGGCAAACAAGAATGGTCAAATGGGAATGTAGGTTTAATGGGTAAATCATATGCAGGTACAACAAATTGGGAAGCAGCACAAAACCCCTCGGAGCACCTCAAAACTATCGTTCCAATTTCAGGCTCAATAGGAGTTCAAGAAATGTTCTACCGTAATGGTTCCAGCGAAGCTAGAGCATTAGGGTATGATGCAGCATATCAGGCTGCAACCAGTGACTTGACAACAGATGAATTAAGAGTCTGTCAAGACGATTTAGTCGGGCCTCTCAATCCCTTTACAACACAATTGTGGGCTCATTATGGTGGGGCTGAGTGGAATGATTACTGGGATGAAAGAAGGCATCTTCCTGATGTATTAGAGAATTACAAGGGAAGCGTATACCTAGTTTGGGGAAT
>QQSA01000118.1 GCA_003602535.1 Candidatus Poseidoniales archaeon | reverse complement strand
TCCGATTCAAACCGTTGCGACATTTCGGTATATGATTTGTTTCCGAAACTGAAAATTACAATATATTCACTGAGATAGGTCCTTCACTTTTTCAACCAAATCCATACGCCTTAGACGCCAAATTCCGATTGGAGTCATCGCAACAGCAATCAGAATAACCATTCCCATCAATTGGTAGGCGACACTAGGAATTACTACAATAGGAACGTAGAATTGCCAAGAAGAAAATGATGCTGCCAAACCAACTGCTCCGCCGTAAGCGAATAGCACTCCCACTAAGCCACCAATAACTCCAATCAAAAGACTCTCGAATAGAAGCATTGTTCCAAGTCTGTAAGTCGAAGCCCCTAATACGCGCAACGTTGCTAATTCGAAATCACGTTCTGCCACATTCATAACCATTGTATTGAGCATAACTGCAATGGTGAATAGTAAACCGAGATACATTATTGCTTGGAAAATTTGGGTCTGATCTTCAATCAATGAATCCATACCATCGATTAAATCTTGACGTTCAACTATACCAACTGAAACTTCACCGAGTTCAGTATTAACTTCAACTCCATCTGGTAAATCGAGATAAATCGAGGTTGCGTTTATTCCGGTAACATCGCTTAAATCACCACGTAAGAAATACATTGTACGGGACATCTCTCCCCTTGTGATTCCGACTATTTCAACATCGGTATCTGCACCATTTACAGAGACGGTCTGAGTACTTCCTAAATCCCATGAAAGGAATTCCATCGAACCTTCATCCATCATAACTTGCAATGCATTGCTATTGCTGTTAGGAATATCTCCTTCTAGAAGATTGACTTGTCTCATACCATTTTCATAATTGTTTAATCCAACGAGAGTGAACACTCGTTCTACTCCACTGTCGTCTAACACACTACCTAAAGGCATTTCAATCATCAATTCAGAGGTTGCTGACATGTTTTCTGCCCAATCTAGAACAGGACCTTCTCCATCAGGATTAATGAAAACCTGGGCATCCCAAGATTGATCTTCTTCCAACCCACCAAGTAATGTATCTTCCATTCCAGCAGACATCATTTGAATTGAACCAAAGAGCATCAGAGAAATCCCAACTGCTAGGAAAGTCATTGAAAGACGGATAGGCTTTCTTACACTCGAACGAATGGACAGACCTAAAGTCGTAGGCATCCATGAAGTTAATTTCCTTAGAGTATTAGACCCAACACGCATTTCATTTTGACCACTCAATACCTCTAACGGATCCAATCTGCTCGCTTTCCATGCAGGTATTGTTCCTGAAAGAAATACGATAACCATGGTTGGGATTATTACAGTCAAATATGTTGAGATAGGAATTGTTCGATCTATGATCGGAACTCCAATTATATCTTCATAAAAATCTAACATCCAATTCATGCCCCATGGACCAATCAAACATCCTACAAAACAACCTACTGCACCAATAGCTACCGGGGCAATAAGATAACCTGTCATCAATGATTTTCGGTCTACGCCGAGAGTCCTAAGCACTGCGATTTCTTTCGACTGACTCTGAACAAGTCGTTGCAAACTCAGAACAATTGTTATCGATGCAATCGCTGCGATCATTACTGTAAATGGGATTGTAGTTCTTTTTGAGGCTTCCAAATCTTGACGCATGACTTCGACTTGTTCGTTCTGACCCCTATCCCGAACTCTTGCATCCAATTCGCTCGTATTTAGTGAATTTTCAACATGGAATTTTATTTCGTCTATTTCATCACCTTCATACTCTTCAGTATCCGGTAAATCGAATGACGGTGTTCCTTCTACATCTAGCACGATAATATTGCTAGTACCAATTACATCCCCAGTAAGTCTTGACATTCCTGAATCAGATAAATATCCAACTACATAGTCTCCTTCATCCGGAGGGAACATGGAACCTTCTGGAGCCATAAGAACATGTAACGGATGATATCCAATTCCAACCACTGTGAACTCTGCACTATTATTTCCAGCACCAATTATAACATCACTACCAATCTCAATTCCAAGAACATCGGCCACGTGTGCATCGATTACAATTTCATCATTTGCTACTGCGACCCTTCCACTTGAATGGTCTTCAGGCATCCAAATCCTGTCGCTATTTGCATCGGAAGGAATTCCATGCCAAAGTGAATTTATTATTTCTTGATCGTCACCTTCTCCGTAGAACATTGCACCAGGTATGATAGTTCTACCTTCACAAGAATCTAGAAACATTTCAGATGATTCTGACAGAGATTCTTCTAAAGAATTACAAAATGATTGAACTTTCTCAGGAGGCCAAGTTGTGGTTCTATTATCAATCCATAAATCTGCTAAATTTGCACCATCCTCATCATCAGCTTGCATTGAATCATACATGCCATCAAGGTTGTGCGAATAGCCTCCNAAAGTGAGGCCTGCAAAAACTCCAACTGAGACCATAAATACTACAGCTAAGAGACGTAATTTCGTCCTCCAAAGACTTCGAAACAGTCGTTTATTCAGTAGTGCAGACACGAGAATCCCTCACTCTTCTTCCGATGGTTTAGTTTGCTCGTCTGAAACGATTTTTCCGCTATCGATCCTAATTACTCGTGTAGCATATTGTACCAATCCTTCATCATGAGTTACAAAGACAGAGGTGATATTCTCTTCTTTGCAGGCCCTTACTAGGGCAGTCATGACTTTCTGTGAAGTTTCTGTATCCAAATTTCCGGTTAACTCATCACCAAGTAGTAAATTTGGTCTCTTAGCAATACTTCTTGCAATGGCGACACGCTGTTGTTGACCGCCACTAATTTCGCCAGGGAAACGGTTTACTTCCGCTTCCAGGCCAACTAGTTTCAACAATTCAAGTGCTCTTGACTCATCTTTCTTACCTGCAATTTCCTGAATCAGCAAGATATTTTCTAGGACTGTTAGGTCCTGTAATAGATTAAAGAATTGGAACACATATCCTATATTCTCTCTTCGGAAAGATGTCATTTTCTCAGAATGATTCCTTGGAACTTCTACTCCTTGGAAAGAATAGTTTCCTCCAGTTGGACTATCTAATGCTGATAAGCAATTCAGCAGTGTAGTTTTTCCTGAGCCTGAAGGTCCAAGAAGAATTACTCGCTCTCCTTCTTCTATGTTGATATTCACGCCGTCTAATGCTTTAACTACTCCAGCAGGAGTTTCATAATGCCTTTGAACATTTTCCATATTGAGTAGTTTGGCCATATAATCACACTCAAATTTTCCAGAGGACGAGACTGTATAACATTTGATACTAATAGAATCGATTTCAAAATGATATGGTGCCGGGAGCGGGGCTTGAACCCGCGACCTTCGGATGTCTCAGACATGAGAAGGGGCTTTGGTACGTCTCAATTAGTTCCGAAGAACTGCCCTATGAGTCCGACGCGCCACCAACTACGCCACCCCGGCAAGTAGTCCGCCCACCGTACACCCCTCTTTGAAGGATGCGGCCTTCAAAAGTAGAACTTAGTACAATGTCCAACCGATTTTTTTCAACAAAGAAATACTTATTCTGACCACAGGCTTCATTCACTGGCAGCCATCCGCCAGCCTGATGGTCGACATCAATACCGCCATGGCTGCTGCCGCAGCAGAGAGACGTAATCGTGGCACTGGAGATAAAGAAAAGAAAAAAAATCGCTCCGGAGCAGGCATGGGTATCGAATCATTCGATCCTGTGAAACATGTTGCAAAAGAAAAGGCTGATGCAATATCCATGTGGTTGGTAATTACATTTGCAGCATCTGTAGCATTGTTGATGCGTTACCTAGCAATGCCTAGTTCAAAGGATAATCCTGACATGTTATGGTTCATCCCTATAATGCTAATTTTCTTGCTTCCGTCATTGCACAGAGCAATTTTACCAGAAAAATTTGTTGAGCATTATACCAAAGGAACCTGGTTTAAGGCATCTTTCTTACACGTATTCACTTGGTTGGCAATCACCTTCCTACTAACCAATGCACCATTTGCAGATATCGTAGCTCCACAAGTCGATGATGGATGGGGCATGATCTCATCTACTGAAGATGGAGAATATGACTTCACAGAATCCGATGATGGTGCAGTCTACTTGACAGAAGGCTATGCTGGAGAGCATTTCATAGTCATGGCATTCAGTGACAATTATGATGCTGCAGATTCTGAATATATATTCACAGTTGATGGTGAAGAAAATTATAGTTGGGTCCAATTATTCGGAGATGATTTAGAAGATGCAACCGACTCTGATGTACTTGATGAAGTTAGATCGCATAGCGACATTGACTACCCTGTTGGAGTGAAAATTCCTCTAGGACTAGAAGCTGGAACTTATGACATCACAATCGAGGTTGTAGAAGATGGTGACCCTTGGGAAAATACCAGAACTATAAATTTAGAACTAATTATTGAAGAATTAGAAGTTGAAGAAGACTAACTTAGTAACTTTGACAGCCTAGCAGTCAAAGCATCTAATTGAATCGATTCCCCTCCTCCTTCAACAAGTCTGAAGTCTATTTCAGCCATTAATTCTGTAAGTTCTAACTTCTGTATTTCGGATAAGAAATCGGCACCGTATAATTCACGATGTAATTGATTAACAAAATCAGTCCCAGCCAAACCATATTTGTCAAGTAATTCTCTAAGTCTTCGCCGTGCTGCATGGAAACCATCTTGCCGACAAGCCATCAAATACTGGTGTAAAGACTCAGGAGGCGCAGTCGCACTTGTTTCATAGATTAGCGATCGTGAGATATTTTTTTCCAAAGCCGCTGCAACTTGCAGGGCTGTTATCGCCTTACGTAAATCGCCTTGCGATATACGAACAAGGGCTTCAGCTGCTTCATCATCTAATCCAATGCCTTCCGATTTTGCTACAGCTTTAACTTGGTCAGAGACCTCAATATCTGCAAGAGGACGGAATCTAAAAACAGCACATCGGCTTTGGATTGGTTCAATGATTTTACTAGAATAATTGCAAGATAAAATGAACCTACATGTTTGTGCATACTGCTCCATTATTCTTCTTAAAGCACCTTGAGCGTCATGAGTTAATGCGTCTGCTTCATCCAAGAATATAATTTTGAATTTAGCATCGCCATAAGGGGCTGTTCTTGCGAATTGTTTTACCTTGGTTCGAATACTTTCCAACTTACGCTCATCACTAGCATTCATTTCTAGCAAATTGTTACGGAAATCAGGGCCGAATACATCTCTAGTCAATGCCATGGCAGCGGTAGTTTTTCCTGTGCCAGGAGGGCCTGCGAAAAGTAAGTGTGGAAAGTCCAATAAATTGGCATATGAACTTAATCTTTGGACTACTGAAGCCTGACCTCGGATTTCACCAACCGTTCGAGGACGATGACGTTCAACCCACAATTCGCTCATACATTGCTAGGTCATGCGAGGACGAACTTGAACCTTCGCTTTACTCAATATTAACCATAAATCGCTCGGACACCCTACGGGTGTCCAGCCGAAAGGAAACTATACCCCCTCTTGCAATGGGCGTGCGAGCCCAATGCCTACGAACACCTCCGGCCGCCGCAAAATTGCAACTTCCATAATGTTGGTTCTGATGTTTTTATTCGCAGATTTAGCACATCCACAAGCAGTTCCTGATTGGAGTAAAGAAGAACTTGAAGAACCTCATGTTGTCGCTCAAACAACATACTCTTCGTATGCTATAAAGGACACTGCTATCGATTCTGCGAACCCAAATACTAATTATGGAAATGAGGAAACCGTCGATTTAGGCTCATCGATGACTGGAGAATCTAAAATTCTAATTTCTTTTAACAACACTGTGCCATCAGGCGAAATGGTAACCGATGCCAACCTAAATCTAACATGTGGCATTGACCCAATCGATATAGCTCCAATCAACATTTATGTATCAAGAATGAAGGCTAATTGGGATGAAGCAAATGCGACTTGGAATAATCCAGACACATCTATGGATTGGGAGTTCTATGGAGCAGAAGGTGAATCTGATCATGGAGATTGGGAGCCTCCTTTTTACGGATATGCAAATAATACATTTTCAATAGATGTTACAGCAATCGTCCAAGATGCAGTTATCAATTCTAGAAGTTCGATTGATTTATTGCTTGCAGCAAGTGCTTCAACCTATGAATGTCATCTTTCAGAATCGTTAGTAGTTGCTAATAGACCAACTTTGGAAATTACTCATGTAAATGGAACACACACTAACGGAGCGACCCTCAACCCCAACTTTGTTGAAGATGGAGCAGCATTAATGAATCCAGATGTGTTCAAGTTGTCTGCAGCCACTAATCCAACTTTATCATGGAATGAATCTAATGGAACAGATGCTCAAATTCAATTATCTCTGAGTAGAGATTTCAAAGCGGATGAAGACGATACATGGTATTACAATACTCAAGATAACTCTTCGATTTTCACATTGGGAACGAATGAGGGAAGTATGGTCGTGCCAACTGGTCATGAATTGTCAAACTCTTCATCAATGTACTACAGAATGAGATCTATTGACTCGGCAGGCACAATTGGTCAATGGCAAACCGGTTATTTCCACCTACCTGGTCACAATGTAACAGAGAATGGGAGTACAGGTTATGGAGAAGTTACAATCACTTTCGATGACCTTGGTTTGATTGACAAAACTATCGAAGACACATATGTAGATTCAAATGGAGTCGCTAAAAACTCCAATATGGGTACTGATGGGACATTAACCGTTGGTTCATCATCAAGTGCGGACCAATATGGACTACTGAGATTGAATATGGATGACATTGGTCTTCACGCCAACTCTTCTATCGTCTCAGCCAACATGGTAATGACTAGAGATTCATACAGTGGAACTGCAGAAGTATCATATCATGTAATGGAAAATGACATGTGGACAGAAAATGGAGTAACTTGGAGGAAATATGATGGGACATATTACTGGGATGATGGTGGTAGAATCCCATCAATGTCTGTTGGAAATTTCGAAGGTGATCAAGCTTCATCAAAAATTGAAACTGACATAACAGTCGCAATTCAGAATTGGATTGACAAAAATAATGATGCTATAGCAGCGGGTGATTCTCCATCAAAAACCTTGGAATTGATGATGGTTGCTTCCACATGGGGAATTGATGAAACAACTACTCAATCGGTTAACCTTTGTACGACTGACTCGTTGACTTGTACTCAACCTTACTTGGAAATTACATATGATTGGGGATCTAATGGCCCTCCAACAATACCAACCCATACGTCTCCATCAAACGGACATTCTGTTTGGAATATTACAGGAGATAATCTTTCAGGTAACACAATGCCAACATTGGAATGGGATGGTACAATTTCATGGAGCGGTGATCTGTTGTTGGAATTATCCACCGATTCTGAATACCGAAATATAATTCATTCATTTGATACAGATACTACCTCTGAATTCACTCCATCCGATGGTAATTGGTCAATTTCAGCGGGTGATTCGTTAGATACAGGGGTAATGTATCATTGGAGATTGGCACAACTGGATTCATCTACAATGCATCATTCTTGGTGGGCAACTTCATCATTCCTTGTATCTTCATTACAATCTGAGTATCTACAGGATGATGAACACAGACTGAGGCTATCACATGGTAATGCTACAACTGCTGGAGATGCTCCTTCGTGTGAAGACACATACATCGACAGTGGTACGCCTTCAAGCAACTACAATGGAGAAGATGAAATGCAAGT
>QQSA01000117.1:6096-15424 GCA_003602535.1 Candidatus Poseidoniales archaeon | reverse complement strand
GAAATGTCGCAACGGTTTGAATCGGATATATACAAGCCAATATAACATAGAAAGTCTCAGGTTAAGGTTAGGGTGGAATTATGAAGAACATATTCGATGAGATGACACGATTCAGTTCTGAACGTCCAAAGACGACTTTAGGAATTATTGCAGTGCTAATATTGGCTTTAACTCCTAATGCGATGTTCATCAATTTTGATAATAGCGAAGATGCATTTTTCCCAGATAATGAAACCGTTAGACTGCTAAATGAAGTTGAGGATGAATATCGTGCTTCAATCGATTTCATTCGTTTCATTGATGAAATTGAATCCGGTGATTTGTATGAGAATTCTACCTGGGAGCAATTAGCAACCCTTGAAGCAATTTTACTTGAAAATCCTGATTTAGATAAATATCAATATCCACTTTATGGTATTCAGGCAAATAATGGAATGGCGAGTGCCGCTATGCAATGGCATCACCTTCAGGACATAGATTCGGCTGTTGTATGGATGGGTGAAATGAATGATGCAATATCAGCAGTTGTTAATTCTAACAATTCTAGTTTGCAGAGTAGCTTGGATAATCTTTCAATAGCAGGCAATTCTATTCCTTCGCCCAGCCCAATCACAGCAGATGAATTGCGCTCATGGAATCCAGGGACTCCAGAAGATTGGTTGAATCGGTTGGATTCTGGTGACAATCTTTCACAGTCTTTGGGAATAATGATGGGTCAATTAGAAGGATTGAATCAAGGACCTAATGCGTCTGATATATTACCGATTACAGGGCCCATATCTGGTAAATTAGGACTGTTGATGGGTATGCAATCTATTGATTACCGTGCTATGATGTTGTCTTGCTTACCTGTGGAAGATTCAGATGAGCCATGGGAATCTGATGGTCCGATTCTGACAACATTTGTAGTAAATACAGATCCTGCTGAATATGATTTAGAGATAAAAGGAGAAGTTGAGAAACTTATCACCGCATGGGCTGAAGAATTAGCAGAGCAGGCAGAAGATGAGACTGATGATTCAGACATTTCAGTATTCTCTTTTTCACAATTTTCGACTGGACAAAATGCAAATCTGGGCAAAGAATTAGGAATACTTAATTCGATTTGTCTACTACTTCTAGGATTCATTTTGTGGACTAAATTCCGTAGCAAGCGCGATACTGCAAATGTGTTAGTGCTGACAGTATTTGCAATTCTATCGACCTATGGGATGGCAGGTTTGCTTACATTACTTGGAGTGAAGATGGTGTTCAATGCAGCGATGAACTCAATTCCAATTTTGCTACTTGCAATAGGTGTGGATTATGGTTTGCATGTTGTAGCTAGAATAAGGGAGGAAATGCAAGATCAAGAAAAGAATGATCCACAGGGTCGTGAAACCTTGCGGGATTTCTCGATCGAGGCGAGAAGAATTGCAATCCGTAAAGGTACTATCCTCACTTCTGCAGCACTTCTAGTTGCGATTTTCACAGATATAGTTGGATTCCTTTCATTCCGGTTCTCATCACAACAATTCCTAGTATCGTTTGGAACAGTTATCGCAATTGGTTTGTTCTTCATTTACTTGCTGAGTATAACTGCATTGCCTGCTTTGATGATGATTATTCCTCCGAAGAAATTACCATTAGAAAAGTCTGGCAAAAACGAGATTGGGCCTATTTCAAAATGGGTTGGATCACTAACTGAAACTCCAGTTCTAGTAGTTCTTGTTACTGTGATAATCTCGGTTCCAATGTTTATTGGTTTCCAACAACTCGAAGTTGGTTTTGACACAAGAGACAACTTCGATGAATCTGTACCTGTGGTTCAAGATTTCTTGCTGATTTCAGATGAATTCCAGAGTAGCCCGTCTCCGTTATATGTCGTGTTGGAGGGAGATATAATATCTGCAGAAGGCAAAATGGTCTATGATGACATCATCGATGAGTTAACTGGTTCTGAAGATATTAATGGCTTACCAATCGGTATTTGGGGAATTCTCGAAGAGTCGAGGTCATCGAATAGTGAACTCGATAATCTATTGTCACAATTAGATGAATCAGATGAAGTTTCTTGGAATGTTCTAAGGATATGGCTACTGTCTGAAGAGGGTAGAAATATCTCTTCAAGCAACTTAAACTCCGATGCAAGTCAGACTGTGATTTCCTTCCAAGCAGCGACTCTTGATTGGAAAGACACAGCTGAATTCGAAAATGAATTGAGCGAAAACTTAGCTAAATTAGGAGAAGATAGAGATGATGAATATCTGATTATGATCTCCGGAAGATCATTGATTTTGGCTCAAGTTACTGCAGATGTTGCAGATTCTGCAGTAATATCTACAGCAACCGTTGCAGGTGTAATTTTACTTATGCTGGTTGGAATTAATTCTGTCAGACAGAAGGACTTTGTCCGAGGTGCTGCAAGAGGATTTGTAACTTGGATACCACTAATGGTAGTAGTAATATGGGTCTATGGAATCATGGGGTTGACTGGTTACCAACTTAATTCTCAAACCGTCACAATTGGAGCACTCACCCTCGGTTTGGGTGTTGATTATGCTGTGCATATAACGACTCGTTTGGAAGAAGAAGTCGAGCATGCTCCTGATGCAAACCCGGCAGATTGGACTACTAAGTCAGCCGCGACTACTGGTCGTGCAATGTTTGGTGCAGCACTGACAACTGCAGGCGGGTTCTCTGTTCTGAACTTCTCATCACTTGTACCGTTGCAATTATTTGGACAAGTATTCGTTGTGGCAATCGTACTTGCATTGGTCTCGAGTTTGTTATTACTACCTGCACTTTACACTCCTTTCTTGAAGCAAGATGCAAGGAAGTTTGCTGCTGAGTCAATGGTAGTGGTTAATGCTAATCCATCAATTAGTGAGAGTGAGTAATCACACTGCTCTATCTTCAAGTAGTTCTAGTGGAATAATCTCTAGGGCCTTGATATTGGTTGCTTCTAAATCTACAGGGCATGCCTTACCGTGGTTAAGAGCATCAAGCCATGTTCTGGCACATACGCACCAAGAATCTCCAGGCTTTAAGCCTGGAAAGTTGAACTGTGGTGCCGGTGTAATCAGGTCATTTCCCTTTGAACGAGCGAATTCTAGGAAGTCAGGGGTAACAATACAGCAAACGGTATGTGATCCTCTATCCATCTCATCTGTTTTGCAACTACCGTCCCTATACCAACCCGTCATTGGTTTGCAAGAGCACTCGCCGATGTCTTGTCCTAGGACATTTTGTTGTGATGACATGTTTAGTCGTAGAGAAATTGCTACTTCAAACTGTGTATGGATTCATTCACTTTCATCTCCACGTCGTCCTTGTTTGACAGCCTTTTTCAGTAAGAATTCTATGTGTGAGTTAACCGAACGAAAATCCTCCTCTGCCCATTTCCTAAGCGCTTCATGAAGCTTAGGATCTAGTCTTAGAAGTATTTTCTTTTTCGACATTCAAAAATCCTCTCCGTAACTATCTCTTATTAAAATAGAAATTTGTAGCAATAGTAATAATGCTCAGAACTAATAGTAAAATGATCGTAAACCAGAACCCCTTTGGAGATTCTTCTCTTGTTTTCCATCCCTTCCCCTTGTGGTGACACCCTTGATGTATCCAGCAATATCCGCAGTAAAGTAACATTAGAGCAGGGCCAATGAAATTTATCAAGCCAATGAAATTTATCAAAGATCTAGGCTCAAGCATCTAAATCCCCCATTAAAGACCACCTTGTGGAGGTTCATCGAATGATGGTTGAGACATATGTGTTGTAGTTGGCTTACTTTGTGGCTTAATCGAAGATTTATCTAAGCACTCGCACATTGTTTGTGGCAGTCCACAATTTCCACAGACATCACTCATTTGAGTAGTATTCACACTATTAGATACCATTAGATTTCCAGTAGGTGGCATGTACATCATTTCATCCTTTTTGTCATTCATTGTGAATGCCAAAATTCCTCCAATAATGAGGAGTAAAATTCCACAACATATGCCACCAAATCCACCTAAAAATCCAAGGGCGACAATAGCCCCATCTTTCTCAATATTTGGTGCTATTTTGTCATCATATGTCACCCATACTTTCTGATTTGCTTCGAATGAAAGTTCTCCTGAATAGCATCCCCAACAAGCTCTTCCTAATTTCACAAGCCCTTTTTCACTGCGATTAGTATCCTTGTTGTAAGACTCTGCTTTACATCCCTCATAAGGCATGACTTCGTAGTAAAATGATCCATTGAGTTCTCCAGCATCATCCCATGAATTATTGACTTCTGGATTTGCAGTAATAATAATCTCTGTTGAATTACAATGATCCCAAACATTGTTGTTATCTTTATCCTCATACTCTCCTTTGACCCAAAATGTAACTCCCCAATCTCCAACACCATCTTTGTCTTCGATAGTAATCGTGCCATTGGTTGCACCTTCATACTCAAAGGTGTTCCAACTATCATCTAGATCGTCTAACTGACCTGCGCCTATCGCAAATCCTACTATTCCACCGACGGTAGCTATTGCTCCGAAAATTAGCAGAACTTTTGCAGCAGTGTGCATTTTTACACCTCACTGGTATAGAGTTCCGGTGTTTACGACAGGTGTCGTATCGGTTTCCGAACAGAGTACAACTAGAAGATTGCTAACCATTGTTGCTTTCTTGTCTTCATCTAGTTCGATGATTCCCTTGGTGCTAAGTTGCTCTAATGCTAATTCTACCATTCCAACTGCTCCATCGACGATTTCACGACGTGCTGCTACAACTGCGCTTGCTTGTTGACGGCGTAGCATTGCCTGTGCGATTTCAGTAGAATATGCCAGATAGCTGATTCTTGCTTCAAGTACCTGAATTCCAGCACGTGCTAGTCGTGCTTCGACAGACTTCTGAAGTTCTTTAGCGATTACATCTTGGTGGCTAGATAGAGTAGTTCCTCCGATGTCCTTCTCTTCGATTGCATCGTAAGGGTACTTAGTCGCCATTTCACGTAGTGCTGCTTCACTTTGAATCTGCACATAGTGTCCATAGTTTTCAACCTCGAACAAAGCTTCTGCAGCATCGTATACTCTCCAAACTACTACTGCTGCAATATCGATTGGATTAGCATTCACATCGTTCACTTTCAATTTGCTTGATTCGAAATTATTGATCTTAAATGAAATTCTTGATTTAGTGTAAAGTGGATTGAGGAAGAATTGAAAACCCTCAGTCTTCACTGTCGACTTGTACTTTCCAAAGAATTGTGTTACTACTGCTTCGTTTGGATTGACAATTACATATGAATTCCACATTACTATCCACAAAGTACCGGTGATTATTAGCAACAATGCACCAGGTCCAGTAAACAATAGAGCGATGTTTACTATACTCAAAATCAAGTGAAGAAACAGTCCAATAAAACCATTTATTGTACTGCCTTTTTTATCTTTGAATTGTGGTTCATTCATTGGCATTTGCGATTGTGCAGGAATTACTACTGCTGCTGGCTGCATACCTCTTGCGAAAGCACACTCGTACTTATTGATATCGTAGTGATATCACTTTGATAGTAAATTCATTCTACAGATTCTGGATCTGTTGTATTCATTGAAGAATCAGGTGTGATATCTGGAACATCCATCAGGCTATCATTAGAAATTTCTTTCAATTCATTTTCATCTAATCCTTCAGTCATAAATACCGATTCTGATTGAATAGAATCGTCAGCCCATTTTATCTGGTTAGAATCCTCTTCATTTTCAGGCTTGAATATCAACAAGAAACCTGTTAGCAGAGATAATCCAGCAAGGATCCATAGAGTCAGCCCCACATAGTCTGACCAGTGATCAAAGTTTGTGAACCAAGCAAATGTATCCTGATTAGTCACGATTTGCGATTCCATCTTTTCTGCGGTTTCATCATCTAGTTCACCCGATGTTTTGATTACGAAAACTTCTTGCAAATCATTCATTGTCGGCGGTGTTTGTTGTTCTGTCATCGGGCGCTTGTCCAACCAAAATGTCGATTCAGATTTACCTGCGATTATGGCGCCACTCAATTGTTCAACTTTGAGTTCTACATCACTTCCAAAGTATACAGGAAGTGTGCCAGGTATGACATCTAGTAATGTTCCATTATTGATCAGTTTAGCTTGTATCGGTCGTGTTAATGGGTCCATTGATGCAGTGCATACATCGACAGGTATTCCTTTCAGAGTGTCTTCTTTAGAACATTCAACTTCGGCGGTTCCATAGCCAGATAAATCAACAAGGTCTTCGTCTCCAGTGATGAATCCACCTGTGGTTTCACCTTGTTTTTCTGCTTTGATTAAACCAAATGTACCTTCTTCTTTTTCTTGTGTTCTCCAGCTAACATATTCACTGTCGCCTACCATTACAGTTTCACCTTTGTCGCAGGTGTCAACTTCACCAGTACATATGGTTATGAGAGCAGGATCTCCTGTAGAAATTCCACCATCTACATACATGTCTGAACCAAAGAATGTCTCATTAGCTTCGAGACTGGTCCAGCCGGCAGTCATGTTTTCAGGGTCACCTGTTTCTAGATATGCATTTACAGGGTCATGCCATCCAAGTAGCCAATTATTTACTGATTGAGTAAGGTATCTAGAAGTGTTTAATCCATCGATTAGATTTTCGGGAACAAGATTTTTGAATACGACTTCCATCATCAACAATCGAATTGCACTTGCTGAGTTTTCGTCGATATCATAAATTTCAGCAACAGTTTCATTGGTCCATTCCATTGCTATTGCCTCTTCACCAGATGAGTAATTGATTGGTAGACTCTTTCCACTCAACTCGCCATAAAGGAACATTGAAGCTCCTTCATAGGTGGTTAATCCCCATTGGCCAAACAGAATATTCGCACTTTCATTTGCAGAAATATCTACAGGGTCTGCTTCAGGGAATTGATAAATTCCAGATCCCCAATTTCCTCCAACATTGAGTGAATATTCGAGGTATCCTCCATTGACAGGATCTTCTGCTCCAAATGAAGTGTTTACGAAACCAGAAGCGGTCATGTAACCTTCTCCGCCTACAAGAATTAATGGTAGTTGTGAGATGTCTTTTGCCCAAGAATTACAAAATTGCTTCAACTTTTCATGTTGCTTACTATTGATTCCATAGGTGTCCATTGCTTCTTGTTGATTCATCTCCAAAAACTCAGTAAGGCCGAAGGAGGTTCCTGATTCGCTTACTGCTAAAATCCCAAGAGGTTCATCGGTTTCGTCGCCCAAAGTTAGGACTGTGCGAGCAACGTCGTTGTCGATGTCCAAATCAAGTAACCTTTTGGCACGAATTGATAAATTGACTGCATCTTCACTATCATTGGTTAGATAATCATCATCTAAGGCACCATAATCTTGCATCAATTTGCCCATTCCTGCATATAATGTCCAATCTCTTGAAAGAGTGATGTTGAGATCTGTAGGATGCTCAAAATCCCATAACTCTGCACGTTCTAGAGTGATTGAATTTTCTGGGTCCGCCTGAATGTCGTTTAATGACTCAGGCTCACCCATTGATGCATAAACCAAAGGCCCCATGTAATTCAGTAGAGATATGTCTTCACCACTTGGTCCCAAAGCTTCTCTAAATGCATAATTTAAATCTAAGTCTGAAGAATTCCATTCTGGCCTAACTCCTCCTTCTTGTAGGTATGTCGTAGTATCGTCATTAAGGAAGGCATCTCCATACGCCTCATCGACCAAATCAAACATGCCGTCAAGGTAGTATGACTCTGCACTATTACCGAAGTCTGTGTTTACAATTGCTCCAGGATAATTACCTTCCACTGCTTTCAGGTTCTGGACATTGTGTTGATTGTAGCTTGCGACTTCATAAGCAGCTGAAACCTGTTTGAAATGGATATCAATTACTCCTGATGCGAAACCAGTCTTGGTAGTTTCCATAACGGTGTTAATTGCAGTACCAGTGGCTCCCACAACTTGTGGGTTGAATGCAATATTCAATTGAGTAACTTCTGTTGAGCAAGGAACTTTAGTTTCTTTAGAACAAGCATATGAAGTGGTTTGCTTGTACGTTAGCAATCCATTTTTCACATCGTAATTATCTACTTCTTTCTTGAGAGTAACATCATAGGTTACAGGACCTATTGTTTCATATTTGGGGTCACTTCCATTTTCGACCTCATCCAAATTCAAAATATGCCAAGCATAGAAATCACGTTCGCTGGTTGATTCAGCCCAATCTTCGTTGACTTTGCTACACAATTGGTTTTCACAGATATCGTCCTTAACTTTCAATGCAACAGCATCTTCAACTGCAGCAGGAACTTGACCTGTAGCATATGCTCCTAAGCCCATGTTTAATCCTGCAAAAACAAGGCCAGTCATCATCAAAATCGCGTTTAGAGACTTAACTCCCATGCTCCTCGACTTTACAGTTTAGAATTGAACCTTGCGCTAAAATAAGCGGTACTATGTCACTCTGTGCCAGATATTGTTCCATCGGCCTCTAATCTGTAAAGTCGAACAGTACTTGTTGCTCCTTTCATAGCCAGAGGTGAACCTGATATTGCTACAATTCTTTCTCCAGTCTTGATTGTACCATCTGAAGCTAACATTCGTATTGCCTCTTGCATGGTTTGAGAACCTCGTTCATGTTCCTTGACTACTACAGATTGCACTCCTGGGAGTAAATTCATTCTTCTAGATGCTCTTAATCTGTCTGTAACTGCAGTTACCATTAGATCTGGCCGATATCCTGCGACTAGTCTGGGAGCATTGCCATGTTGGGTTGCAACCAACAAATGTCTAGCGCCGGAGGTTTTTGCTAATTCAACTCCAGCGTGAGCGACTGCTCTAGTAGAGCGGAATTTCGATAATGCTCCTGGTGTTCCTCCTGAGGTTACCAATCCCTCTTCAGTTGCACTAGCAATTCTAACCATAGTTTCTACAGCAGTTATTGGGTGATTACCAGATGCTGTCTCGCCAGATAGCATAACTGCAGTTCCTCCGTGCCTTATTGCTGTTGATACGTCACTTACTTCTGCACGTGTTGGTCTTGGATTCAATGTCATTGATTCCAGCATTTGAGTGGCAACAATAACCACCATCCCTCTCATCAAACCAGCATCGATAATTTTCTGTTGTGCCAATGGCACTTGTTCTAGAGGGATTTCAACTCCTAAATCACCTCTTGCAACCATTACTGCATCTGCAGCATCTAGTATTGAATGTAAGTTTGTTAATGCTGCAGGATGTTCGATTTTAGCGATAATTGGTGTGTGTAAACCTGCGGCTTTAATCGCTTCACGGGCTGGTCTAAGATCCTCAGCAGTACGGACATAAGATACAGCAACCCAGTCTGCTCCAGCCTTTAA
>QQSA01000117.1:0-6065 GCA_003602535.1 Candidatus Poseidoniales archaeon | reverse complement strand
CCAATGGCTGGTAAATCTACAGTAGTGCCGGGGACATTTATTCCTTTACGACTTGTCAATGGACCTCCGTCTTCGACCATACAATCCACAAATGATGATTTCTCACCACTTGATTTTATCACTGATAGTCGAATCAATCCGTCGGCTAATAATATGGAATCACCTACCTTCAATTCAGCGGATAAGCCTGCATATTCCACTGGTAATTCGGGTCCATTATGACTTTTCAATCCACAGAGTAGTCGTATGGTTTCTCCATCTCTGAGGACTCTTATTCCATCAAATTGACCTAATCTTAGTTTAGGGCCGGGTAAGTCTGCAAGAATGCATGTGGTGCGATCACCACTTTCTAGAGCCCTTATTCTATCGTAAAGTTCACTCTTTTGTTCAGGCTCACCGTGTGAATAATTGAGTCGAAAAACATCTGCTCCTGCATCAAATAATGCTGCTAGATTTTCTGAATCCCATGAAGCAGGACCTACTGTGGCCACCACGCGAGTTCTTCTCATAGTGTACTCACAGGAGCAAGAGGACTAAAGGGCTCTCTATGTAAAATCCATATTTCACCGAATACCGGTGCCATAAGCAAGGAATTCAAGAGTACCTCTCTTGTTTTGATTTCCACCTTTGGTTTTGTTCATTACCATTGATGTTTCAACTCTGACATTTACAACTTCATCCCAGCCCTCACCAATTGCTTGTTCTCTAAGGCGCTGCATTACTTCACTGCGACCATAAGCTAGGATTTTATCGTAAGAAACTATGTTTCCTCCGAAAATAGAACGAATGGTTCCTAAGAATAATTGCCACCATGAAGGTGATACTGTAATATTCGACATCACTAATCCAGTTTGTACAATTTCACGACCGTCTACTGGTTTTGAAAGAGTACTGAGGTTATCTTTACCCAGTTGTTGCATGACTAATGATTCGCGCTGCAATAGTTTTTTTTGTGAACGACCTTGATGGAACCTTGCAAAAAGCATAGAGTAAATGAATGCCAAAGTAGGAAATACTACAAACAACAATAACGATATTGCTATTGCCACATAGAGAATAATATCTCCCGTTTCTGCAGTACTCAAAAAATCAATCGGATTGTCCAAAAGATCACCCTTCTACAACTGTAACTCCGGTGCCGTATGCGAATAATTCTGCAGCGCCGCCAGCTACGCTACTAGTGGCAAATCTCACGTTTACAACTGCATTTGCACCACGTTGGGAAGCGTCAAGCATCATCCTACCTAGTGCTTCTGTACGTGCTTCCATTAACAATTCAGTATACGCTTTTAACTCGCCACCAACAATATTTTTCAACCCAGCAAGAATATCTTTTCCAATGTGCTTAGCACGAACAGTTGAACCAGTTACGATTCCTAATGAGCTAGTTATTGTAAATCCTGGAATTGTTTCGGTGTTGGATGTCATCATCTGTTCCATACTATTCTTCAGTGTCATGAATTAAATTAACATTGAGGTGAAATCCACTTTCTGGGATTTGATTTTTTGAATGGTATAGGTTTGTCAAAACAATCGTTAGTGCTATGAAACAAATCCCACACATGGATGATGTAAATACTGAGATTTTTGCAATCCATGAATAATCTCCTCCACCAGGAAAATTATCGATATAATTAGCTATTATTTGAGAAGAAATGTATGAAGTCCAGACATCTCCAATGATTTTTGTAGCACCAAATAGAATTCCTAATTGTAACATCTTTTCATGTTGTGTCCAGAACATAATTATTGTTGGAACGCCAATAATTACAGTCAAGACTGCGAATACTTGTGTCAATTCAGTGACATGCGACTCTTCTAACTCATCCATCATGGTCAGATAGTACTGGTATTCATCCCACTCTTTTAGAGAATAATTGTACTCCCTTTGTTCATCCTCGGTTCCGTTAACAGGATACTCTCCTGGGTTCTCAGGCTCATTCCCAAAAGAGTAGTGATTTATTCCGCTGATTCCAAAAATCTCCAAATAGAAAACGTTGGCAATTGATCCCAAAACAATAATTCCTAGAATTATTGCAAAACATCGAGCCCACCACGGGCTATGTTCGTTAATAGAATCTAGATCCATATTCTCACAAAATTGGTTGATTTCTTAGCCATTCTAAATCAGAGATGTAAAGTTGCCTGATGTCATCTAAACCAAGAACCAGCATTGCAAGTCTTTCCAGCCCCATGCCCCAGGCACATACCGGATCTTTGATTCCAAGTGGTTCTGTAACTTCAGGTCTGAAAATTCCGGCTCCACCGAGTTCGAGCCACTTACCACGCCATTTCACTTCCACTTCCAGGGAAGGTTCAGTGTAAGGGAAGTAAGCTGGCCTGACTCTGACTTCCGGATAACCCATCTTTGCATAGAATGTTTTCAAAGTACTCACTAACATGCCAAGGTTGGCACCCGGCTCCATAATTATGCCTTCAATTTGGTGGAACTCAGGCAAATGGGTCCTGTCGATTCTTTCTTTTCTGAAGACTCGGTCAATTGCGAAAACTCTGCATGGTTCGGATGGATTTTGTGCAAGATATTGAATGGTGTTGACAGTTGTATGGGTTCTTAGCAAACCTTTCTGTGATACTTCTTCACTAAATTCTCCTCCCCAGCCAGTGGATTCTGTATCTCCTCCGTATTCATGAATCGCTTTCCAATCTGCAAGAGTTTTCGGATCGATGTTGATTTGTTTTGGATTATCAAGATAGAAAGTATCTTGCATTTCTCTGGCAGGATGATCTTGAGGAATGAATAGTGCATCCATATTCCATCCTGCAGTTTGAACATAATCCTCTACCAATTCAGAGAATCCCATTTCCAAGAATATTGAACGAATTCTTTCAATTAATGCTTGCATTGGGTGACTTCTTCCAGAACGTGGCATGTTGGCTTCTAATGACACATCATAAGGTCTGAATTGGGCATCTTTCCATGTATCTGTTTGAAGCAATTCGGGGGTTATCTCAGCAATTCTGACAACCTCTTCTAAGTCTTCATCAGGAATATTCATCCCAGATTTAGTTACTTTCCAGGTTCTGGTTACGACTTCAACCATTTCTACTAGGTTTTTACGGCTTTTGAAGTGTGAATAAAGTGGACTCTCTAAAGATGGAGATTTAATGAATTCAGTTCTTTCAGAGATTGCACTTGTTACTGACTCAGGGTCATCACAAGTAAATGATCCACCTTGTATTTCAATCCCCAGTCCCTTTAATAATCCAACTCCGGGACCTGCTTCGTGTCGCTCAAAATTAGAAGAAATATCTCTCATTGTTGCATCCGGGTTAGATTGAATGAAATCCCACAATCTTGCTTCGAGTAATCCGCTAGAAGCTGCTTTCTCACCTTCTTCACCTAAGATGACATCAGTGACACTTGTTTCACTCATTTTGACATATCCATGATTTGACAAACCATGTCCTGCGGATACAGCAACAGCCTGATCACTCCAATCACAGGTCTCTAAAATCTCTTCCAAAGACCAGCTTTCTAGCCGGTTTTTCATGGCGCGGAGCATCCGGCGTTCTGGATTTGTTAACTCCGCCATGGTTGGTCGTGGCGCAATTAGGTCTTGAATGCCTTGGCTAATTCAATAAAACACGATGTATTTAGTTGTATAAATCAAGTCGCCAAATAAGAAAATTTGCGATACTGAAGGCCAATATAAATCAAAATGTTGTGGAGCCAACGGAGGGACTCGAACCCCCGACCGTCGGATTACAAATCCGAAGCACTACCAGCTATGCTACGTTGGCGTCAAACAGGCCGAGTCACATTTCGTTCATGAATGCGTCGGCAGGACAATATCCTCCAACGGGATGCGGAGATTATGGCTGGAGAGCACGTATTGAACACTGCAGGTGCAGCAAAGCAAGGCAGTGACACTATCTTCAGTTGGTGGGCTAGGTATCAAGATGCCAAGGCTGCAGGTAGAGATGCGGTTAACGGTACAATAGGTGCTTTACTCGAAGATGATGGAAATTTAGCGATTAACAAAGTTGTAGATGCTGCAGTTCGTGCGGCACCAGAGGTTGAAATCGCAGCATATGCGCCTCTTGCAGGTTTGCCTTCTTTTCTTGATTTATCCAAGACTTTAGCTTTTGGAGATGCGAGGGTTGAATTGGAGGAATTGGGCTTCCACTTAGCGGCTACCGCAAGTCCTGGTGGTAGCGGAGCATTGTATTTAGCAGCAAATAATTTACTTGAGCGTGGACAATCAGCATTACTACGTGATCGTCATTGGGGTCCGTACAAGGGTTTCCTAGAAAATAATGGAATAGATATTGTCACTTGGCCTCTTCTCCCTCCTAATGGACATGACGAACATCCATACTTTGCTAATGATGAATTCGAGTCAAGATTACAAGATTTATGTCGCAAACAAGACAAAGTGATGGTTTGGTTAAACGACCCTGCTCATAATCCAACCGGCCTGTCTATGGGCGAGCAAGGTCGCGCAGCATGCCTTTCTACATTTGTTACTTCAGCATTGAATAATGAAGAGGTAGGGCATACTTTGCTGATTGATTCAGCTTATTCACTTTATGCAGATGATCCTCATGCATGGGCAGATACAATTCTTGCAGCGATAGAATCTGGCATGCCTTGGCCTGAGAATTTATTGATTTGTGTGGCGATTTCGCTTTCGAAGTCACATACAATTTATGGATTGAGAACAGGAGCATTAGTAAGTATTCATCCGGATAAAGAGGTCACTGATCGACTGGATACTGTAATGAGCGTAACTGGTAGACAGACTTGGAGCGCTGCTCCGAGAGTCGCTCAATATTGTGTTAGTGAGATGCATTCCACAGAGAAGGGTGGAGAAGAATGGGCAGAAGAAAGAGATCGGTTGAAACAACTTCTCGATGACAGAAGAACCAATTTGATTTCTGAGTGTGAAAAACTAGATGTCCCAATCAATCCAACAATGGATGGATTCTTCGCTTGGATTGAAGCAGATGATCCAGTATCTATCGCTGAATCATGTTCTGAGATGGATGTCTACTTAGTTCCATTAAAAGGGGGAGTTAGGATTGGTTTGTGCGCTCTATCACTGAAAGATATTCCTAAAGTGGCTGAAGCTTTAGCCAATGCAATGAGATGATAATATGAATAACAGGAGAGAAAACTTCCTGATATCAAGTATTGTGTTAATTATCCTTGGCGCAATGATTTCTCTCGCTGTAAATATCGGCATGGGAGCAGTTGTGGGACTTAGTGGGATTATTTGTTTTGTAATCGGTATGTCAACTCCGTCCGAGATGGGGCTGAGTCCAGAAGCGGTAGCTGCATGGACTCCTTCGATAGAAAGATTGCCAGATGCGGGGAGATTCATGTATCGTGTCGATGTAACTATGGATGAACCAATCTATTCGACAATTCTTTGCGGCCCTTGTGGAAATTTAGAACGTGTAGAAGGGCCAAAGCCTGATGAATATACATGTCCAGAATGTAATCGTCAACTTTGGGTAAACGAGGAAGAGTGACATTTCTGTAAATACACAATCCTCTTCACTAGCAATCCTCTCGCCGCAATCATGACAGCAATTCGCTTGGATGGAAAGGCTTGTGCAGCCGACCTTGAAGAGAGATTGAAAAATAGAATTGCAAATTGTAAATCGCAGCCACATTTGGCTGTAATAATCGTTGGTGATGATCCTGCATCACATGTTTATGTGAATAATAAAATACGTTCTTGTGAAAGACTTGGAATCAAGTCAACGCATGTTGAATTACCTGCCGATACAACACAACAAAAGGTAGAGGAAACAATTCACTCTATGAATCAAGATTCTAGTTTACACGGGATATTAATTCAGTCACCTCTGCCAAAACATTTGGATGAAGAGGCATTAACTGATCTTATCGATCCGAAGAAGGATGTCGATGGGTTTCACCCTTCAAACCTAGGAAGAATCGTTCAGGGGCGCCTCGATGGCATGATTCCTTGTACGCCAGCAGGCGTCATGGAAATGCTACGTTGGGCTAAAGTCGAAATGTCTGGAAAGAAGGCTGTTGTAATCGGTCGTTCTTTCAATGTAGGAATGCCTCAAGC
>QQSA01000116.1 GCA_003602535.1 Candidatus Poseidoniales archaeon | reverse complement strand
TGGGCTCTATTCATGCCTACCCTCTGTAACATGCGAATACAATCGCCGTTTGAATGGGCTTTGAGGGTTAAATTCGTAATTAGAGAATTAGCGAATAACTACCATGCCGCCGTTGCGTCGACTTGCACAAGATCCTGGTATCAAAAAGAGGTCGATTAACCACCAAAATCCAAGTCCTTGGAATGTAATCAAAGAAACTAACCAGATTCCAACACCTCTACCGATGTATAGGTGATGTACTCCGAAAATTCCTAGGAAGAACCATAGTAAATATGCGACTAAGGTATCTGGGCCTCCGCCGCCTCCACCTGCAACTACCATTGCTCCTTGTTGCTGCATTACTGGTTGCTGCATTACTGGTTGCTGCATTACTTGTTGCTGCATTGCTGGTTGTTGCATAGTTTGCTGTGGGCTGTACTGTACTGGTTGCTCGTATTGGATAGGCTGTTGGCCTGGTGCTGCTTGCATGATGCCAACTAGATACTTTTTGATTTAAATTATTCTCCTACATTAGGCAAAATAACCCAACTAGCAGTAAATTAAGCTCTAACAACGAACATTATCTGCTGCGGCTCAGCCGGCCTATCGCCAGGAAGTTTCCTACAATTCTCGATAGTCTTTACAACATCCATTCCTTCAACAACCTCGCCAAAAATAGCGTGATTTCCGTTTAGCCATGGTGTAGCAACTGTAGTTAGGAAAAATTGTGATCCACCAGTATTTCTTCCTGCATTCGCCATCGATAAAATCCCTGGGCGATCATGTAGCATATTCAGAGCGCTTGCTTCACAAGGAATTTTCCAGCCAGGGCCGCCAGTTCCTGCACCGCGACTCATTGGATCTTTTGAATGAGGGCACCCGCCTTGAATCATGAATTGTTCAATAACACGATGAAAATGCAATCCATTGTAGAATCCATCATCGACTAATTTTAGGAAATTAGCAGTAGTTTCAGGGGCTTCTTCAGTGAATAATCTAATTCTGATATCTCCGGCACTTGTTTGCATCATGACGTCGGTCATAAACGGGTCTAAGAGTAGCCCGTTGATGACACTTACTATTTCCAAATTACTGGTTTAGCCATGGACGGAAGTGTTGGTCAGCGTAAGCTCTTGCTTGCTCTGCAGTGTATCCTGCAGCATGTAATTGCTGCTCATATTGCAATTGTTCTGGAGTTATACTCGGGTCACTTGCAACCATTCCCGCATGCGGGTTATCGAATGCAGCATTAGCGAACGAATCATCGACTAAACCATCATCAGATTTGCCTCTGCGGACGAAGAGTAATGTCAGAAGAATGACGATTAGAACGCCACCACTGATGCCGCCTATTGCGACAGCTCCAAGGCCGCTTTCACTAGTGTCTTTGGTATCATCGCCACTATCTTTAGCATCGTCTTTGTTGTCATTTCCACCGTCGCCATCGCCGGTTCCATCGCCGCCGCCGTCAGTACCGTCGCCATCGCCGGTTCCATCACCGCCGTTGTTATCATCGATTATTTCACAGCCATCATCATCGACAACGTTGATTCCGCCTACAGTATCAGGACAAAGGTCCTTCGAATCTACGACTCCATCACCATCGGTATCGATTTCACAACCAGATTGATCAACAGTAGCTCCAACGGGCGTCTCTGAACAATTGTCATCAGAATCCTGAACTCCATCGCCGTCAGTATCTACGAATGGAGGAGGACAACCATCGCCACCTTCACCATTTTCAACACCGTAAACACCAGGACATTGGTCGCCATCCATGCCGGTACTATTGTCTCCAAACCCGTCTTCGTCTTCATCTACCCACTGACTTTCATCAAGCGGAGCGAAGTCGTTCAAGTTGGACCAACCATCTCCATCTAAATCTGCACAACCGTATCGGTCGCCATAGCTTTCACCGTATTTGTCAGGACAATCATCAATAATCCCATCGCCCATATCAGTGGTGTTGTAACCATCCCTGTCTGGGTCATTGGCCCACAATTCTTCTTCATTCTGAATTGTGAAGTTTTCACCAAACACTTCATTGTTTGATAATTCTAATTCTTCAACAGAACCATCCATGTTGACCATTAATTTGCAGACATAGGTGCCACTAGGCGTAGTTGAATTGATCCGGGTTGAGGACGCACGTTCCAAAACAACTTGCCCATATTTCGCATAGGTACTTTCTGTCGAAGAATCAATCTCTTCTACAACAGATCCTTGCGAATCCATCATTTCTAAACTCCAAGAGAAGCTTTGACTAGTTGGGCCACGCAAGTTGTGAATGTCAAATGAATACAATAAATCTTCATTACTAATCATATCTGCTCCACATGAAAGGTTGCTTACTGCTAAATCGGCCATGGCCGGCTCTACAGGATTGATTGAAATGTTGTAGTAACCCTCAACTCCTGCCGAATCGATAACTAATGTGAAAGTTCCATCCATTCCTTCGTAGACAGAGTCTCCCATGGATTCCCAGAACGATCCATCCCAGGCTTGTACCATGTTTCCTTCGTCATCATACAAATCGGCTGTGAATGATGTTCCAGAGTCTGGCATAAACATTAGATCAACGTTATTTGAATCTTCAAGTGAGAATTGATATGCATCAGTAGAATCTTGTCCTCCAAGACAACCTTGGCCGTTTAATGTAGGATTGTTACCTAACGGCATTGGGTCAGATAGGCTTGTACCAGCATCAGTCCCAGTTCCAGCATCAGAGAATCCAACGCAGGTGAATGGCGCAACATATTCTGCTGGTTCACCGATTATGATTCTGTAGTCGCCAGCACCGCCGGTAAATCCAACAAATCCGAAGTCGGTCCAATTCAACATTAAGGTGAAAGTACCTCCAGTGCCATTCAACGGCGTATCCCATGTACTGAAGTAATCGTCACTATTTAGTCCAAATGATCGATCAATACTCGTGCCATTGGAGTCCCAAACCAAGTCTCCCCACAAATCACCATCAGGTGCATTGACTAAGGTAATATTCAGATTTTCTCCAGCAGCAACACTAATTTTGTAATTGTCATGTTTATCATTAGTGTCCATACAACCTCTAAATTCTACATCTACGGGTTGTCCTAGGTCAATTAATGTCGACGTAGTATTTCCGGCATCCCCGGAACTCGAAGCATCATTTTGTGTCGGACAAGAAGTTGCTACAGTTCCAATGGTAACTTCAGAATTACGTAGACCATCATTGTCTTCGTCGTCAGACTCATTTACCACATTAGTTGTATCCAATGTGGCGATTACTCTGTAAGTGCCTTCGATAATGTTTGCAGGTATTGTACCCTGCACGGCAACTGTTTTCGTAATGCCAACGTCCACTCCTGTTACCGAAGAAGAACCGAGCAAATGATCGAAGTCAGATAGAATTGTATCTGTTGATAGATAAACTTCAACATCAAAAGTATCGGTTGCGTTAAGGCGGCCTGTATTGTTTACAACCACGTCAACCGAGAAAGAGTCGCCAGGATTTGTGCTAGCAGCAGAATTGATTTCATCTACAACAAGGTTTGGAATTGGAATTGAATAGTTAGTCCAAACATCGAATGTGTAATTCCCCTTTCCGCTGTATGCTGTCAAATTAACATAATAAGTTCCAGCAACGCCTTCTTTGGACGACCCATATGAAGAAACAGTTTCAGGGTTGTCAAACCAACCATAATCGAGCCTTGTTCCATTACTATCCTTTAGATATAGGTCGTAATCGTTTGAGGCATCTGCCCATGTAAGAGATACTTCGATAATATGACTCGCAGGTACGTCAAAAGCAAAAACATCGAATCTGTCATCACTGTCTAAACAACCTGTATAGGTTGCTGTAACATTTGACCCCATATTAGTCGGCGACATGGTGTAATTTTCCGGTGCATCTCCGCCGGTGCTTGCATCGTCTTGAGTTCCCCATAAATCAGTACAATTGATACTTTGATTAGTCCATGTATCGACATCATAGGCGCCATCTCCGCTGTATGCATCAACAGCGATGTAGAATGTCCCTCCAACTGCATCAAATGATGTTCCAGCAGTTGAGACTCTCTCACTGGTTCCTGTAGTAGCCCAATCTCTATCGATCCAAACAGTGCCATTATGGATGCCTAAATCAAAGTCAGTTGCAGTAAATGTAAGTACGACATCAATATTGTAGCCCTGTGAAATCTGAACAGAGTACCAATCTGTAGAATCTGCAGTATCAACACATCCTTGAATCGAAGTTGTAGGATCTGTTCCTAATGATTTCGCAGTTCCTGTTGTATTTCCTGAATCTCCAGCGCTACCTCCATCATTTTGAATTGCAGGGCAAGGTGCTCTTCCGGATGTGCCTGAAGCACTGACGCGTATCGGGCTCTCTTCCAATTTAACCAATTCAAATGATTTCTCCAAGTCATCGGAATCAACCAAATCATCGATTTTGATTGTATTCGGAACCAACTCATTTGTATCCGAATAATTGCTTGAATCATTGTCAAATTCTGCCGAAGCTAGTGGAGAAATTGACATCAATAACATTAGGCTGACAAGAAGGATTGAACGTAAGCGCATGGCCCTCAACGCTTGTACCAAACATTGGTCCGCTATCAAAGTACGGATTAGTAGTCACTAGCCAAAAAGTTACTTTTTTTGCGATTTTGGTATTAAATTCGCGGAGCTGAAGCATTAACCGAATCGGAAACACCTTCCGAATATCGCTTGAAATTTTCGTTAAACATGGCAGCCAACTTGTCCGCAGTGGCATCATAAGCCTCTCCATCAGACCACGTTTGCTTTGGAACAAGGACTTCCGATGGGACTCCAGGGCAAGATGTTGGGATTTCAAAACCAAATCTATCATCGACTACATATTCGACATTGTCCAATTCTCCATCAAGCGCAGCATTCAACATAGCGCGAGTGTATTTGATTTTCATCCTACTGCCTTCACCATATGCTCCGCCAGACCAGCCGGTGTTGATTAGCCAAGCAGTAGAGCCATGTTCAGCCATCTTATCCGATAGAAGATTAGCATAAACCCCTGGGTGCATAGGCATAAATGGCTCTCCAAAGCAAGCAGAGAAAGTAGCCTGCGGTTCTGTAACTCCGATTTCGGTTCCTGCTACTTTAGCAGTATATCCGGAAATGAAATGGTAAGCTGCTTGTGAAGGGGTTAGGCGACTGATTGGAGGAAGGACGCCAAAAGCATCACAAGTTAGGAAAATCACATTTTGAGGATGACCGCCCTTACTATCGATAGTTCTGTTCTCAATAAATTCAATCGGATATGATCCTCTGGTATTCTGAGTCTTGCTGGTATCAAAGAAATCAGGTACTCCTTCCGAGTCGACTACTATATTTTCTAAAACAGTACCCTTCTTTCTAGTGGTGCCAAAAATTTCAGGCTCATCTTCTTCTGATAAGTTGATCAATTTAGCATAACAACCTCCTTCGAAGTTGAAGACACCATTTGCGCCCCATCCGTGTTCATCGTCTCCGATTAACGCACGCTTAGGATCTGCACTCAATGTCGTTTTTCCAGTACCTGAAAGGCCGAAAAAGATAGCAGTATTTTCACCGGTGGTATTCGCTGAGCAATGCATAGGCAGAATCCCTTTCTTCGGTAATATTAGATTCATTACACTGAAAATAGATTTCTTAATTTCTCCCGCATATCTAGTTCCTCCAATGATGACTTCACCAGCAGCATAGTTTACGATTACAAAACACTGAGAATTCAAAGCCTCATCATCAGCTTCGAAATGAGGCGCATGGTAAACTGTGAATTGAGGTGTGTGTGATTCCAACTGTTCTAGCGTGGGCCTTACGAACATATTACGAGCAAATGCATTATGCCATGCATTTTGATTGATAACACGAATTGGCAATGCTTCACTTTCTTCTGAGCCACAGAATAAATCTTGTACGAATAGGGAATCTCTTCCAGACAGGTAATCGATTACTTGGACTTTCAATCTGTCAAAAACCGTTTTATCAGTTGAAATGTTTACATCGCCCCAATTTACATCCTGATTTGTACTCGGCTCGTCAACAATAAATTTGTCATTAGGAGATCGGCCAGTTCTTTCTCCAGTTTCAGTTACTAGAGCATTGTGAGCCGATAAATAACCCTCATTCCTTTCAACTGCTAAATCGATAAGCGATAGGTTATCGAGATTCCAATATACTGTTGCATCAGTGTTGATGCCACTTTCTGATAGGTCACCTGAGGGGGTTCCCCTGATGCTCGCCATGATTCGGCCACCCGCGGCCCCTCTTTGTCCCTTGCGGTTGGAA
Organism: Candidatus Poseidoniales archaeon; assembly: GCA_003602535.1. Taxonomy (GTDB): domain Archaea; phylum Thermoplasmatota; class Poseidoniia; order Poseidoniales; family Poseidoniaceae; genus MGIIa-K1. The sequence continues at coordinate 2,993 of QQSA01000116.1, read as the reverse complement.
AGAGGCCAATAATCCACCAATCTACTCAATTTTTAATCTTCGAAGGGAGATATTGAAAGATGTAAACAATGTACAGTCTTCATGGAGAAGGAATCCGATGATGAGATTCTCTCCAAGCGGAAATTTCAAAATGCTTCAGGCATAAATCTGGGCAATTTTTTACTCGACTCGACAGAAGAGCCCGAGAAAACCGAAATTGAAGAAATAGAAGAAGAGAAAAATCACGATGTAGCAATGGGGGAGATGGGACAAATTTTCTCTAGCGGAGATTCGCCAGAGCGAATAAATCGTGATGGCACAGTAGATTCGCCCCCAGAGATAGACAGCGTTACAGAATATGCCATGGAAGGTGAAAAAAGACTTCATCTAGGTTTAATGATTTCAATGATTGTGGTTTGGTCAGCGATTGGTACAATCGTTGGAACAATACCAATATTCGGATACGAATTTTCAGCAATCGGTCTGTTATTTATGGCCGGATTTGGGATATGGCTTGGTGAAATTTGGATTCCACAAGAAAGAATGCATATTCTTGGAGTAACTTGGGTTATTATCTCGATGAAATTATTGTATGGACTTGCAATTTCAATGTACTCTTGGGGTTGGATTGAAGAACTACAATTAGGGATCGGCTTACTTGGTTTAGTTGCCCTCAATATCGCTATCGCACACCATCATGACGAGGATTCAATAGCTGCTCAAGCGGCTTTAGTACTACTTGCAATCGGATCTGCTGCAGGAGGGACATATGGTCAAGAAGGAGTTGCAATAATGATTGTACTTGGTACATTGTTGCTACACAGTTTAGCATATTTACGAGGGTCTGGAAATTTAGCATCATTAGGAATTGCAGTATCATATCTGTGGATTGGATTACACGCAATTAGTAAAGATTGGATCTTATTTGGAATTGAGATTATTCCATTTGAGGATGAGTTACTACTATTCTTGTTAATGTTCGGAGTTACAGGAGTAAATGCCGTTACAGCAACAAGATTTGCGAAAGCGGAGAATTGGTTTTCATCAGCATTCAATGGAATGGGTCTTGGTAAGCCTGGGCTTTGGTCAGTTTCAGTAGGGCTCGGAATGATTGGAGCATTACTTGCAATCGCCTCCCACAGGTTGGAAACAGGATATGCAATTGCTCAATTGATTCTTCTTCTTTCTGCTTTCGGCCCATCTTACCTTGTTGTGAGAGGTGAGAAATGGGATCGATTACAACGGTATGCATTATGGCCTGCGCCATTTTTATTGGCAGCTTTGATTTTGATGGTAAGAGGAGTATTTGAACCTCCATTCTCAGAACCATGGTCGATATATGCGGTTTTCAGTGCCGCAATTACCGCTACGGCATTACTTAATCATCAGCATGCAGTTTCAGACCACGTATTGTGGATTGGATCAATAGTCACAACCATTTTGCTAACATTACTTATTCCTGCTGAAGAAACTGTACTTGCGCGCACATTGTTGACTTGCCAATTAATCGTGTGGATGGGTTTAGCATTATTAGCAATCCAGAGGAATTCACCATCATTGGCAGGAACTGCAACACTGGCCCCATGGGTGTGGCTATTCTTCTTTACAAGTAATCTTGAGAATCGATTGATTTCAGTTGACATTATTCCAATCAATATCGCTGAAACAGACTTAACGATTTACATGCTTCTGTTAATTTGCATGCAGATACCATTGAATTTCAAACTTGGAGAAACAGGCGTAAATCTTGCAGGCAGACTCGCAGGACTTTCTGAATTGAGTGCCAGAATGCGTGATAGCGGAATAATGCGATTATGGAATATTAGTTTCATAACCATACTTTGTACATTATTATTCATCAGTAACCCGGGAGTTTTACCATCTTATGGGATAATATCAGTTATGGGGCTTCTACTAATTTCACACGCGGTTGCTATGCGCATGGATCGTCATCAAGGCACTCCGCGAACAATTCTTGTTGCATGGTCGATAACAGCATTAATTCTTCAATGGAGATTTGGTTTTGGAGCAGCATGGATTATCCTGTTAGGTTTAGCATCATTGCTTGTGGTTAATTGGTCGGAAGAGAATTCCAGACGATTGTCTGCAGGAGAGAAATTATCTCATCAGGCATTATTACCTGGAAAATTAATTTCGATAACACTTGGATTTATCGCTTTGATGATGATGATGATAGGACTCAATGAGCCATTAACTAATACATTGTCAAATACGGATATTTTGCCAAATGATACTACAAATCTAAGACTTGCAGCCCTAGCTAGCTTGATGACAGTAGGCGGCCTATATCTTCCAAGAGCCGCCTCTCTGGACAGATTGTTACCTTCGGCAATAGCAAGTATTGCTGTTTTGATTACTATAGGACTTGCAGGAATTAGTTTCGAGGATAATCCAACATTAATTTTAGCAGCAATTAGTTTCGTTATAACCGGATCTTGGTTAGCAGCCCAAGGCGAGATAAGGTCTAGACTGAAGCAGGTTTCACAACGAGAAGAACGTCTTGAAAAATACCTTAACCGTGCAACAATTACCGAACAAAAACTCGCCAACCAAGACGAAACATCTCAAATCAAGATGATAGACGCCGAATTAATCCAACTTTCTGAAAAACAGAAAAAGCGTTCAAAACGACGTTCATCTACTGGCGAATATGATTTAATTGTAGGCGACATACATCACAAACCAACTATTGTTATATCATTTATTTCAGTTACGCTATTGGTTGGAATTTACTTCTCATGGGCAAATGGTGAATCGCTATTAGCGATTACTTTGGCATCACTAATCTCAGTGATTTTCATCGGAATTGCAAGATGGAGGGCCGAACAAGTAAATCTGCAATTACCTGATATTATGGGAATCGAATCACCTGTTGCAATAACAATGGTTGGATTAACACTGATTCAGATTGCGGGGCGATTAGGGGATTCAAACGTCGTTCTAACCGAGCAATGGGAATTGCTGGTGCTATTAGGGACCTTAACGATTTTAGC
>QQSA01000115.1:10261-16001 GCA_003602535.1 Candidatus Poseidoniales archaeon | reverse complement strand
CGGCGAGTAGCACCTTTCATTCCAGCAACAATACTTGTTGGGATCATCTGAATACCTGCATTCCAGTTAGTTGCACTAGCATTGTAGAATTCACGGCGGTCAGAAACTTGGTTTTCAATAGAAACTAGTTGGTTCTGAATGTTTACGAATGAGGTGTCAGCCTTTAGTTCAGGATATTGCTCAGCAACCATATTGATTCTTGGCATTAGTCCTGCTAGAGTTCCTTCTGCTGCACCTACTCCTCTAACATCTCCCGAAGCAAGTGCTCCTGCAGCTGTTTGACGTGCTAAGGCGAATTGTTCAAAGATTTCTTTTTCGTGCTTAGCATATCCTTTTACGATATTTACTAGATTTGGAATCATGTCATATCTTTGTTTTAGCAGTACGTCGATATCAGCCCATGATTTGTTTACATTTTCTTCTAGGCGAACTAATCTGTTCCAAGTACTAATGAACCATATCAGAATAATTATTGCTACAATTCCTGCTATGACTCCGATAACGATGCCTGCGCTCATAAAACTACGACGAATATCATGCACTTGAATGATTCCTTCTAGATTGGAGTTTCATCTGTTAGAATCAGAACAGGGTCTTGGTACTCTTGATATCCAAATTCCGGAATTTACTTTATAGGTCAGATTACATTTGCTTTGAATAGTGAGAGAATATGAACCCTGGATTTGAGATGATAATAATGGCAATAATGTTTGTACTATTTATCGCTTTGATGGTATTTCACGGTGCGATGTCAATAATCACTGGTTGATGAAGTATATTCGATTTTTACTTCTTAATCCAGTATTGAAATACCATGTCGTGCTGATCATTTTCACCAGCACTTACGTGTTTTTCATCAACCAATTCAAATCCCATGCCAGTTATGTCTGGGAAGTGTGTATCTGCATCAGAAACTCTTGCATCAATAATTGTGCGATGTAATTGAGTAACATGATTCAAGAATAACTCATAGATTTGACCTCCTCCGATAACCCATCCCTGCATTTCGAGGGCTTGTTCAAATGTAATCACCTCAACTCCTTCGACTTGACCTCTCGAAAGAACGTAATGTTCTCTTCCAGGCAGGATTCCAGGTAGAGAGTCCCATGTTTTCCGCCCCATAATCAAATTGGAACCCATAGTGACCTCTTTGAAATGCTTCAAATCAGTTGATTGCCTCCATGGCAAATCACCATCTTTACCTATTGCACCATTTCTATCACAAGCAACGATCATGCCGAGCATAATATCACACTGCTATTGGAGCCTTTATGTGCGGGTGGTGTTCATATCCAATTACTTCGATATCTTCGTAGGTAAAGTCATCGATATTTTTTATCTCAGGATTTAACTTCAAAGTTGGTAGTGGTTCAATTGGTGCCCTTGACAATTGAAGTTTAGTTTGCTCAAGGTGGTTTGCATAAAGGTGAGCATCACCTATTGTATGTACAAATGTACCTGCCTCTAAGTTGCAAACCTGCGCAATCATATGAGTTAACAGTGCATATGATGCAATGTTGAATGGCACTCCCAAGAATACATCAGCACTTCTTTGATAAAGCTGGCAATTCAATTTTCCTCCAGCGACGTGAAATTGGAAAAAGGCATGACATGGCATTAATGCCATATCTTCCAATTCACCAACATTCCACGCACTAACTATTATTCTTCGAGAGTTTGGATTGTTGTTTATCATATCAATTGCCTGTTGTAACTGATCGATAATTTGGCCATCAGTGGATTCCCATTTCCTCCATTGCTTGCCATACACTGGACCTAAATCTCCATTTTCATCAGCCCATTCATTCCAAATTCTTACGCCATTCTTTTGCAAATATTCTACATTAGTATCTCCTGCAATAAACCATAATAACTCATGTACTATTGATTTCAAGTGAAGTTTTTTTGTTGTAACCATTGGGAATCCCTTAGACAAATCGAATCTCATTTGATGTCCAAATACCGATAGAGTTCCAGTACCTGTTCTGTCACCTTTCTCCTCACCCTCATCTAAAATGCGTTGCATCAGATCAAGATACTCCTGCATGGATTACCTTCTATTGCGAAGGCCTTTGATGATTGTCACGGAGCACCTTGTCCACGGATCATCTCCATGAAGGCATCTGTGAATTCTCTATACATCGAAGCCAATGCTGATTTGACCTCGTGGTCTTCTTTGTTAGCAAGTGCTTGCAACATATTCAAATCACCTTTTTTCTCTAGCCAATCCCACCATGTAATCGGCTTTCCATATGAGATGCCAACCTTCCGCCATAATCTTGGTAATTTGTGCTTTGAAGGCGTCATGAAATCTCGTGTACCAGTTAAACCAATTGGAACTACAGGTACATCGGGATAAGCAGCGGCCAATCTTGCAATTCCCGTTTTCCCGGGCAGCAGGAATGGTGGGTCTTCACGCTTGGAACGAGTTCCTTCCGGAAATATTCCAAGTGCTCTTTTTGCATGGAGTACAACTGCTGCGCTTGAAAGTGCCTCAGAGCCTCCTGTCTCACGATTAGTTTCAATTTGTCCTGTTGCACGCATAAATGATGCCAAAGCAAAATTTCTGAAATGCCCATCTTTTGCTAAATAGTGAGTCTTTCTTCTTGATGCAAGGATTACTACCAATGGATCGACATGTGATAAATGGTTTGCAGCAAGAATTGTAGGACCTGATTTTGGAACATTCTTGATTCCTCGAATCTTTACACGCAATAATATTCGGAAAAATGGTGCTAGAGTCCATCTCATAAATCCATATGATCTGTCGCCACTTATACGATTCTTACTAGGAGTGATTTTCCAATGACTTTCTAAAGCCATCCATGCCTCTTTGAGGTCACTCATGTACAAGTGGAAATGCACCTAACCTTTGATGATTACTAGAGTTAGCAAGTGGTAATGCTGAAATGTTGCCCTTTAGAGCACCTGCACATGCGTCTCGTGGTTTTGGCAATGTTGCTGTCTGCGACGCTAGCCTCGCCCGTGTTAGCAGATGTTAGTTGGGAAGAGGATGGATGGCTTGCTACAATCGGAGTAGAACACTTAGAATCCGGTGATGAATTTGGATGCTATGGAATGCCAAATCTTGAATGGGAAGCTGACCCTGGGGCTATGTCGCTAGAATGCAGGGAATACATAGAAGATCGAATCGATGCATCAAAATGGGGAGAAAACCCAATCTCAACATATACTCCAAGTGGACTTAACGCTGCTCAACATACTACTATCGCAAACCAGGGTTTTATGGTTCACGGTGACAATACAGGTCAATCAGCAACTGCTTGGCATTCTTCAGATGATAATCCTGTGATGATATATGATTGGTATGATCTTGGCAGACGTGGAGGGTCTTTGGAAAAAGAAATTGCGGACGTCGACATGTTGAGTTCTGAATTAGACGATGGCGGACTAGTAAATATGTACTGGATTGGAAGAATATATGATGCTACTGTTCGTCATGATCAAGCAGTATTGGATATGCTTGATGAAAGAGATGATGTTTGGTATACGACTTGGGGCGAGGCTTACTCATATTGGTCTGTAGAAAGATGCTATGAATTTGACCATTTTTTGACCAACTCAACTATACAATTTGAACACATCAATGCACCTGCATGTTTGTCACTCTCTCCAAATGCATGGAATGTGCCAATAACTTGGATGTTCGAAATCAAAAATGGTTCAATCATTGACTCAACTTTACCAGAAATGAGTATAGATGATTCGAATATTTTGGAAGGTTGGAGAATGGAAAGTAATATTCTATATTTCAGCGTACAGAGAGGTAAAAACATTACATTTGAATTCACTGGTGATGTTGAGTATGAGGTACTAGGAAGGACTCAGTTCTTCAATAATAAATCTGCAGCATTAACAATCGCTGGACATTCTACAACGGATTTATTCCTGTGGTCGAAGAGATTTGATGATAATGAGAATCTAAGGTTCACATGGCTATTGTCGCCTAGGGGTGTAGAAGAAGGAAATTCTTTGCTTCCATATATTGGTTTAGGAATTCTTGTTACAAGTGTCTCGGGGATCTGGCTATTGCTCAAGAAAGATGCAATTGCCCACTCTAAAGCCGAAGCCTTGATGGATGTCATTACAGACGGTGATGATGATGAATGATAAGGTGACAATCGATCCTTGGGGCTCTTCGCAGTCCACAGATTACTCTCGGATCATCGAGCAATTCGGATTGTCCTCAATGGACAATGTGGCATTGAGCAACCCTTCTAGGTTACATCGCAGAGGAATTGTTTTTGCCCATCGAGATCTTGATGTAGTGCTGGAATCTAAGCGAAAGGGAGATTCCTTTGGTGTTCTAACCGGGCTCATGCCCTCGGGTATGATGCACCTTGGCCATTCAATGGTAATTGACCAAGTCAAATGGTTCCAAGAGCAAGGAGGAGATGTTACAATCGCAGTTGCAGATTTGGAATCGACTGCTACAAGAGGAATTTCTTTGGCAGAAGGAAGAAGAATAGCTGCGGAAGAATACGTTTCAAATTATGCTGCATTAGGGTTAGACCCCGAGAAAACTACAGTTTATTTTCAATCAGAACGAAGTATAGTTCAACGCTTGGGTTTCCAATTAGGTAAGAGAACAAATCTATCAGAATTAGAAGCAATTTACGGTTTCGATGGCTCTACGAATCTTGCACATGTTCAGGCACCATTGGTGCAAGCTGGCGATATTCTTCATCCTCAATTAGACGAATATGGTGGTTTACGTCCTGTTGTTGTTCCAGTGGGTGTAGATCAAGACCCGCACCTTAGGTTGACTCGTGGCCTGGCTTCCAAAACAAATTGGTTTAATGTCAATGAAGCTAAGATGGGGCTACAAGTTGGAGTTTCAGTCCAAGAAGAAAATTCTGCGGTCATGGGCGTTGAAGCAAATGGCAGGGTTGATAAAGAGAAAAGGAAACTAATCTTTTCGAGGATTGTTGAAGCAATTTCGTCTCTTGGATTTTCAGACATAATGTCAAATCCAAAACATGGTACTGTAAATATTCCTAGTGCAACTTCACGTGACAAAGTATCAATCCGTATGGCACTACTATCTTTGGAAAGGAGTCTGGGTGGAATGGGACTATTGGCGCCATCGAGTACATACCATCGATTCGCAGTGGGAATGACTGGTGACAAAATGTCTTCTTCCAAGCCTAAGACTACACTTTTCCTTTCAGATGATATTGCAACAGCTGAAAAGAAAATTAAGAAATCTTATTCTGGTGGACAGGCTACAGTTGAAGAGCATAGAAGGTTGGGTGGAGATCCAGATAAGGATGTGGCTTACCAGTACATGATGTACTTCTTTGAAGAAGATGATAAATTCTTAGCAGAAATTAACGAGGGATACCGCTCGGGTAAAATTCTGGCTGGTGAAATGAAACAACTGTGCATTGAAAGAGCGACTGAATGGCTCACTGACCTTTCTAGCAAGAGAGATCAAAACGCACATTTGGTTGATAGATTCTTTCAATAATCAAGATAATCTAATTGTTTCAAGGTTCTGTGGAGCATAAGTCCTCACCTTGAACTTCTCTCTCAGAGTTCTACCTAATTCATTGCACTTGAAATAATCTCCATGGTGGCAAATTACATTCTTTGGTCTTGGACTCATGTTTTCTATGAATTCTAACAATTGCCTGCGATCAGAGTGTCCACTAAACCCGTCAATTGTAGCCATTTCACAACCGATTTTCACGATTTCAGTTTGACCATTAATTACCAT
>QQSA01000115.1:4093-10176 GCA_003602535.1 Candidatus Poseidoniales archaeon | reverse complement strand
TCATGTGCCCAGTTTTGGAAGTAGTTCATTACTGGTCCTCCATTCATCATTCCGCTGGTAGCTAAAACTATGCATGGACTACTATCCATGATTATCGATTCTCGCATTTCTCTTCCTTGGACAGGTCTAAACCAATCGCTTGTAAATGGATTATTTCCATCATCTTTCAGCAGACTCTTTCGAAGGGTTTGCGTAAGATAATTTGGATGCGATGAATGAATTGCAGTTGCTTCTTGTATCATGCCATCAAGGTAAACAGGTACAGGTTTGACACTTCCAGATCGGAATAATTCATCGATTGCAATCATAACTTCTTGAGATCGGCCAACTGCGAAAACAGGGCAAATCATCTTTCCACCACGTTGAATGGTCCTACTGACAATATCTTGTAATTCTTGATTTGCTTCTTCACGACTTGGTTGGAAATCTCCAGATGCACCATAAGTAGATTCGATGACTAGAGTTTCACAACGTGGGAATCTAGTATTCGCAGCATCAAACAACCAAGATTTCTCGTATTTCTGATCTCCCGAGAATACGATGTTATGCTTACCATCTCCGACATGAAGGTGTACAGATGATGAACCAAGAATATGACCTGCATTATGGAATGTGAGTTTTACGTCAGGAGCAATATCAACAGTTTGTCCCCAATCAACATCAACGACGTGTCTCATACAGGTGCGAATGTCTTCCATGTCGTATGGAGCTCTCTTTCCTTCTGCTCCTCCGACTTTCAGATAATCTGATTGCAATAGTAACATCATATCTCTTGTAGGTGGCGTACAATATACTGGTCCTCTGTATCCATATCGGAAAAGAACAGGTAACATGCCAGCATGGTCCAGATGAGCATGTGTGAGAATAACCGCATCCATTTTTTCCATGGGTAGTGCTTCAGGAGCGGTAAAGTATGGCATTGGATCAGTATCTGATGCGATATTAACTCCAACATCAATCATAACTCTACTTTCATTGGTTGTGACAAGATGGCAAGCCCTTCCCACTTCACGATAAGATCCCAGTGCAGTAGTTCTTACCCAAAATGATCCAGGCCTTTTTGGACGGTAAATATTCAACCCAAAATCCTTCAGAAGTTTCCTACGCTCTTTTGCATGAGATGCACGATATCCCTTGATGTCATGAACAGTTTTCGAATGAATCGGTGGCGTCCTTTCAAATTTAACCATCCAGCCGCATTTGTCACGAATTGCTTTAGCATTCGCCCCTCTCTTTCCAACAGCCTCCCCTGGATTGTTACATATTACTGTAACTTCACAGTAACAAGCATCGAAATAAATCGAATCTATACCTGCAACTTCTTCAATCAAATCTCGAATGAATTCTTCAGTCTCTTTTTCATCCTTCATTATTGATGAATGAGGTCGAAGGACAACTCTTCTCTTTATTTTCTTAGCAATCTTGCCAACTAAACCTTCTCCTCCACCAAATGAATCTGGCGTAGGGGTAATAATCGCAATATCTCCTGCCTCTAAATCGACTTCATATTCGATTTCTTTAGGGACAATTTTTGCAATAGCATCTTTCATTTCTTTGAAACTAAGTCTCATTTTATTCACCTCCGTCCCACTGATTGACATAGTGAACCCCCCTAAGGAGATCCACGGGACTAACCCGCGGGTGGAGTGGAAAAACCTCACTTCTTGAGTGCGGCTGCGATTTCGCTCTGGTCGACAGGTACATATCCCTCTTTCGCAGTAATCACTGCCAAATCCATACCATTTCCAGAAGCTGCATCACGTTGGGCTGAGGCAGATAAGGCGCGTGCTGCAAGTGCTACAGCATCTTTTCTAGACATGTTTTCACTGAAACCATCCTCTAGTACACCATACATGTAAGGTGATCCTGAACCTGTAGCACAGTATGTGTCAGGGATTGAACCTCCTGCAGAATCGATAGAGTAGACTGAACCTCCTTCGCTATCGACTCCAACAATCAATAGTTGGACCCAATGAGGTCTTCCAGATAGGATGTTTGCTGTCAGAGTAGCAGCGCCTCTAACGGTCATAGAATCTCCTCTTCTAAGTTCGAATAGAGAAACTTCAGCTGCTAAGGTTCTTGCTAGAGATTGGGCGTGTCCGACCAATCCCGCTGTTGTGAGTGCCAAATTGTTACCAATCTTGAACAACTTTTGCACACTCTTGTTCGCAACAAAGTGTCCCATTGTAGCTCTGTGGTCTGCACCGACTACAACTCCTCCGTCAAATGTGATACCGACTGTACTAGTTCCTGTCTTGACTGCTCCGGGACTCTCTTCCATATTCTCACCTCGATAGGTTCCCGACAGATTAGGCGGGATGATACCTGCGTCTCGCGGGACCCTTATCAACCAACCGTCACACCACCCCCTCAATGAGCGAGGAGGGGGATAAGCAGACATCGCTGGATGCCTTCGATGGTCCGGCGCCACGGCGGCTCAATTTACCCTCGCAGGAAACCACCATTTCATCATCCTCCGGTTCTTCTGGAACCACTTATCACGATTTAGAGAAATTATATCCAAATGCCCCGGTGCCAAAATTAGCAGATGGTCTAGTAATTCATCGTGCGACATTACATGATCTAACAGGTGTGTTGCAATTATTGGATTGGGTTTCTGATGGCGAAGCAGCAATTGTTCGAATGGAGAAGATGATGAATCGCAAATTGGAATTGCAAACAGCGATTGAAAAATTAAACAAGTTCATTGAATCGGATTTAGGAGGGCAAATTATTCGCTTGACTGAGACTAGATTGATGTTGTTGCCGCCTGGATGCCGTGGAGTTAAGGGAGTTGAATCTGAGGCATTTGCATCAGAATCATCGGATTTTAATTGATGTGATATTATGGAAGAAGTTCCTGTTGAGATTGCTTGTCCTATTTGTGGAAAAGAAGGCCAAGTTAGAATGATGACTCACATCGATGAAATTCCATATTTTGGTGAACATACCCAAGTGACCATTTTGTGCCATGCTTGCGGTTGGAGGCAATCTGATTTCATACCAGCTGAAGGGCGAAAACCGGGGGCATGTCATCTAGTTATCAAGGATCCATCTCATATTCGGGCCAGAGTAGTTAGGTCTTCATCTTGCACAGTAAGAATTCCAGAATTAGATTTAGAGGTTAAACCGGGGACAGCCTCTACAGGTTATGTCTCTAATATTGAGGGAGTAATCGATCGATTCATGGAAATTATCGTCATGGTGACGAGGCAATGTTATGTCGATGATGCAGATCTTGATGATATCAAGAAATTGCAGGAAATGCATACAATTTTGTTAGAATTGAAAGAAGATCCTATTCCAATGTCCGTAACTATAGAATTCCTTGACCCCAATGGGCATTCACAAATATTGCATGAAGATGCAATAATGAGAGAGTTGAGTTCAGATGAGTTAGAAGATTTGCCTGTTGGGCCCGAATCTCCGGTTTTCAGCCAAAGTGACCTGACTGAATAATCACAAAATTGGAAGATCTATTCCTGATTCTGTTGGGTCCGGCAAATCTTCATTTCCAGATTCAAGACTTTTTGTTTGAACCTCTTTGTGGCTTGTAAATGGAGTACTGCCTTGCTTCGTCTCAGATCCTGATGTCAAAACTGAGAATACCAAGATTGCTGTGATTATTGAAAGTAGAATGGCCATGGGGATAATCCATCCCTCTCCACTATTGGCCGAAGCGATTGCAGCAGCAGCAATCATACCACCTCCTCCAAGCAATAGGATGACCCTTGAATTGCTTGCCATACCAATGTCTCGGACCAAGGTCTTGATGAACCTAGTCCATCCTCGACCCGAATATGTACGGTTCTGATGGTAAGTCGGCTGCTTCGGCAGCAGCATGTCCTGGTTGGTTAATGACAGCAGTTGCCCCATGGGGAGAAAATGCAGAAGATGCTTATGACCAAGGTCTAGTTGAAATGGGTCTTGGTGACTCAAGATTGATTGAAGTTCAAGGAGCATTCTTGCCGATGGGATTCGAAGCAACTCCTCCTAAACCGCTTCCAATGGGTTCGCTTGTTGAGTGTCATCTTGCTACTGCTTTTGCTTATGGTGGTTCCAGTGCGTGTGCTGGTGTAGCTTGGGCAGCATGTACAACTCCAGAAGGAGAGGAATGTGCTATCGTCGCTAAGATAACAACCGAACTTGATTATGAGGAAACAGAGGCATTGCTGAAGCGAAACCTGCAGAGAAGATTGGCTAGTCGTGACTTAGAAGTTCAGTCATTTGATGTTGCAGTCGATGAAGTAACAGCGGCTCAAGATCACTACGGTGTTGCTATGGCAGCACTGATTCTACCAGATTCATTGAAGTTGTCAGGCGGAGGAAATGTTGGCCGAGTTCGTTCAGGATTAACTCGTCAAGCAACAGATGCAATGGCAAGCGCAGCTAAGAGAGTTGATACTAAGGCTCCAGCAGCACCTGCAATGAGACCTGGTGGGCGAAAACCTCCAGGTCCTGGCAGTACAGATTTCTCACTTTGAGGCGTTCGAGTTGTATACCGTTGTTCGTTGTGCTGAATGCGGTAAATGTTGGGGAGTTATTGGTAAGACCAGAAATTGTCCACATTGTGGAAATCCTACAGGCGATAATTTGCAAATTGTTTCAGTGGCAGAAAATGCCAGCGATCTTCAAAGAGAGGTGGCGATAGCCAATATGCCTGAAAATCTTCGAGATGAATTAAAAGAAAAACTTCCACGAGCCATTGAGATGAATGAAAATCCAAGCGCTTCTTTGCTATATTCATGTATTCGTACTTCGGCAATTGATGATGTGATTAATCTCAATAGACTTTCGGGTGTTTTGCGAGGAAAGGGAATTTCGGTCCAAGCAGAAGAGGTAGCTGAAGAGGCTGTTGCACAAGGATTATTGATTCGTCGAGATGAGAAATCATACCTCCTTCTTCAGTGACATTCAAGAAGGGAGACCTTGGCGCATGGACTGCAGGGTCTGTGGGTTAGCTTGGCCTATACTCGGGCGTTTGGGACGCTTGGACTCCAGTTCAAATCTGGACAGACCCACCATTAATTTGATTAGTATATCATTAGTAAGAGTAGTATGCAGCCGATGTATCGACCAAGTCCACGTTCAAAATTGCCTGTTACAATTATTGTTTTTGCATCAATAGTTGCCACCTTTGCACTTGCTGGAATCATCATGCAACCCAGCGGAGTTCCTGTTCTTAGTGTGGCAGATGATCAAGAATGTGATATTATCGAAGGAGAATATGGTGAGTATACTTGGGATGATCAAGAAGTAAACTGTGTAAATACAGACTTTGAATCTCAAGATTGGGAGGAATGTTGTGAAGAAGGTTATGAATATATGGAAGGTAGTAGTGACTATGACACATATTCACTTATATTTTCGCCATACACTATGTATTTTGTATTAATATTGATTTTCTCATTATTGTGTGTAGCAGCTGCAAGTATCCCAATGCCAGATTACGTAAAAATGCCTCTGATTACCTTATTTGGTTTGGCAACTGCCACAAGCGGAATTTTCTTATTAAGAAAATTTGCGATAACTGCAGGATTTGTGTTTAATCGATCTGTAAATACCTCTGCTTTAAATTCCCCAATTTACCTTCATGTAATGCCTTACTTTAGTTTGTTAACTGGTATATTGTGTCTACTTCTTTTCGCCTCCATTTTGACTAAATTAAAATCGATTCTAAGAACAAGTAACATTTCTTCAAGGAAGATCATTACTTATTCCCAAACATTCCTGACATTATCCTTATTGGTATTTTTGATATCTCCTATGGTTCCAATAGCCTACGCACCTGCAGACAAAGATTACGAATATTATGATGAATTTAATGATGGTAGCGAATATCTATTCCCTAATGAAATTCTAATCTATTCGGATTTTGATGAATTCGATGATGATGAAGCTGATGCTGAGTCAATAATCAGTGATTATGCATTAGTCGACAATCTATTCTTAAGTTTGATTTGGATAAATCTTGCAATAATTATGTTAATGTCATTAACATTAATTCCAAAGGCAGGATTTGTATTTGAACACATTTCGCAAATCAATATTTTATCGATAGTTCTGCTGATTTTGGCCTTGAT
>QQSA01000115.1:0-3473 GCA_003602535.1 Candidatus Poseidoniales archaeon | reverse complement strand
GCATGAGCATATCTCCCTGGCATTCTCATTGTACATCCCTCAATATTGTTGCTACATGAAGCCTGTCAAAGCAGTGTGTAATAACAAATAGTAACGGATTATAAATCCATCCTAATACGTAAGTTGTCCATGTCCCGATTAGAAAAATACTTGGTGAATACCTAGTGTTTCTGATAATTCTTGTATGGAGTCCAATAAGCAACATCAAAGAAACTTTAGGGAAAAATGTAGATAGTTTGATTCCACTTTTTTGACCTTCATAAATTGCTTTAACCGGTATATGTGAAATTTGAAAACCCATTTCTGATAGCCTCATTAGCCACCAGTTTGGATAACCATATCCTTTCCAAGAGATATCCCAATTCCAATTTTTGAGAACTTCACTACTAGTAGCAGTATAACCACATTGCGGGTCTCGAACTGTTCGACCACAAGCCAAAGTGGTAAGTATAGCCAAAAGAAATGTTCCAAATCTTCTGTAAATTGGCATTTTTCCTGCTCTATCCAACCTTTCTCCTTTTACATGATGTGCATTCTTTTTGACAATTGGCTTCAGTAATGATTCCATGTCATTAGGGTCCATTTGTCCATCACCAGCCATTACTACAGAAATGAAATCTGAATCAAAATTATTGAGCAAAAATTGATGCCCAGCATCAATTGCTGCCCCTACCCCCAAGCCTTCAAGCCGGACTAAGTCGGCATTTCCAACTAAACTGCTAGTGCCATCTGTAGAACCATCATCTACGACTACAACCTTGTCTACGTATTCAGGAATAGTTGACAAAACCGCCGGCAAATGTTCTTCTTCATTACGAGCGGGGATGACTACACCGACCATCACACCCTCGTACATAGAACTCCGAATTCGATTGGTGTCATGAACTTCATGGATGAATACATCTAAACAAATCTTCAAAAGGTAAGTGTTGGATTTGAATTCATGTTCAACATGCTCAAACTGTGGCCATTTTTTGTCACAATACTACTGCTTACCCCTGGATGTACCACACGTGAAAATCCAGTTGATGAAGTTGAAACTGATGAATTAGTTCTACCCGATAAATTGAATCTTGTTGCAGATACAACAGGAAGAGATATTGATAGAGTAGATCGAATGGATATTCTGTTGGATGCAAATGGATCTAATACCCTAATTCTTTGGGTATCTACTGGGTGTTCCGGTTGTCACGATTGGACTGAAATGATAGCCGATGAAATGCGCAGTGGCAACATCTCAAACGATACTAGAATTATTACTGTACATCGTTACCCCTCATTTGAAAGTCGTTCTGAAGTAATCGATGTATACGCTTCTGAAAATAGTTCTACAGAATCACTCTGGCCGGTATTAGTTCCTGAAGATGGGCAGTCAGCTATCGATGTGAATTTAAATCGGCCCACTGATTATGATTTCACTACTGCGTTTGGTAATCCTGCAACTCCCTCATTCACCCTTTTAGACGGAGATGGCAAGACAATTTGGAAAAATAGAACTTATTGGGCAAATCAAACGATTCTGTATGAGGCTTTAGATGAGTTACAATAATTTGGCTGATTTATTCGACTTGACAAATTGTATTCTAATGGAATAAATCTCCATGAACTTCATGACTAAGAAGAATGCCCGCTGTTCATGGAGTCACTGCGTATCGTACTGATGGGCAAAGATTTCGAGCTAAGATTGGTTTCATTGGTTGTCAGAGCAAGAGAACTTGCTGATGATGTTATTCTCCTTGATCTTGGAAGTTCAGATGAGACTAAGCAATTAGCGAAAAAAATCGACTGCCGGATTTTGGAATATGGTGGCAATACGAATGCGCCTGAAATTTGTAAATTCCTTCAAGATGACAATCCTCAATCAAATATATTGATTGTAAAAATAAATGATCGATTCAAATTACGTGATCTTCCCTTACTGGTTAATCGAGCTAGGGAAAATTGGGATGTCCACATGTCATTTATCACTGGAAAAGGAGATAATTCAAATCCTCAAGAAGTAGCATATGAGGATGCAGAATTTTCACATCTTGCAGTTTCATTGGATGGGCTATCTGCTCTTTCAGAGTCCAATGCTTCAGATGTGGCCTTAGAATTGGAATCTAAATTGAAAGTTAGAGTTCTTCATTCGAAGCCATCTCCGAAAGTACAGCAAAGAGAATCACTAGCAACAGCATCAAAATTCGCTCAACTATTTTATTGGATGTTAGAGTCTCGCCACCCTCTTCTTCTGTTTGGAATACCCGGAATTGTACTTTTCTTGGTAGGATATAATCTGTCAGGCAACGTTCTGGATTCATTCAATGAATGGAACCAAACTAGCATCAGTGTTGGATTAGCAGTTATTGCCGTCACATTGATCGGGCTCTTTGCGATGATGGTTGGTTTAATCCTATACATTATGGGAAAACAGGTCAAGCAAATCCAGTCTCAGTACAATCATTGGCCAAAAGACGAGTCGTGATCTTATGAAGTATCTAATTTGTTTTGACATGGACCGTGTATTGGTCGACCATCTTTCTACCTGGCAATATGTCTACGATAAATTAGAAATTTCAAACCATGAAGCGTTTGAACTTTACAATCAAGGAAAATTGGATGAATGGGATTGGCTGAAGATGGACCTTGCACTTATCAAACAGGCTCACGGGGATATAACCGATGAAAAAATGCGTGAATTATGTGTTGGGACTCCGCTAATGGCAGGGATAAAAGATTGTTTAGACTGGATTATTTCAAATGGCCACGAGGTTGCGATAATTAGTGGTGGCATGCAAGAAACCGCTCGAGAGATTGCATGTATGTATCCTGCTGAACACCCTTGGAGGAGACGTTGGGGTGGCATAAATCGTCATCGAGGATTCGATACCAAATTCCATGTTTTTACCAATGGATGGCTCGAGAGAAATGATGGTACAATTGATAATTTTGGACGCTATCAGGTACAGATGAATGGGAAAGGTTCGATTGTAAAGATGCTACAGAGGCGTTTGGGAATATCAAAAGAGAGGACAATCTCAATTGGTGATAGTGCTGGCGACATCGGGATGTTCGAAGAAAGTGAACTATCGATTTGCTTCAATCCTTGGGATGAAAAGCCAGTTGCAATTGCCAAGAAAACAATCAGAAGTCGCAATTTAATCGATGTACTAGAAGCGGTAAAGAATCAAATCAAGGGGTGACTCTTCTAGAGTCACGAGGGAATGGGATTACTTCTCGAATGTGATCCGCTCCCGATAACCAAGAACATACTCTATCTACGCCAAGCCCGAAACCACCGTGAGGTACTCCTCCATATGTTCTGGTATCGATGTAAAATTGATATGGTTCACGTGGAACCCCTTCAGCATCAATTCTTGCTAAGATTTCTTCTTCTGACCATGTTCTCTCGCCACCGCCAATAATCTCTCCATACCCTTCAGGTGCAAGTAAGTCGTGACAAAGAACGTAGTTTTCATCATCAGGATCTACTC
>QQSA01000114.1 GCA_003602535.1 Candidatus Poseidoniales archaeon | reverse complement strand
ATTCCATCTTGGAAGTTATTGTCGATTACTGTTGAAAGCGTGAATGTTTCATCCCAATTACCCATGGCATCTTTGATGTAGCCTTTCATTTCATCTCCAGTGTTCGAACCTCCTGTGTAGAAGAAGGAGTATCCAATGGCTGCGTTAGGATTGTTCACATCATCTGCTAGATTGAATACTGGGCTTGTCAATACTGATGTCATTGAGTTTGAATATCCTGAAAACTGTCCGTTTCCGATATGAAATGAATTCATTTGCGAAATGTATGCATCTGAATTTAGCTTCCAATCTCCGCTACTGGTCCACTGTGAAAGGTCTATGCAATTATCGTAAAGGTAAACCACTGTCAAATGTCTGGATTGGAAATTGTTCGAATTATCATCATCTCCTAAGGGATTTGAAACTGTTATTTGCAAAGTGTGATTTCCTGAATAATATGGTGTCCACAATATGTCCATAGATGAGGTTGATGATCCAGGAATTGGATTAATCGTCTTGGTAGTATTTAGTAACTCAAAGCGAGTATATTCGTTGTGTAGAACTACGACATAAACCTCTACATTTCCTGATTGCATATTCCCTAAATTGGTGATGTCAATATTGATATTCATTTCGACCCCAATTACCCCATCCGTAACATAGAGGTTTTCCGGTTTGTTAAAACTAGCAATTGGATAATTTGAAGAGAACATTTGATACATTGATTGGTTGGTAGAATCAGGATATGTTATCGAAATATCTGTGACGTCCAAGTCAATATTTACGGCTCGACCTGATGTGGCATTTACCATAGGTAATAGGGATGGTAAAAGCAGCGCGATGAGTATTATCGGTGTGATTCTCTTCATTGCCCTCATGTCATTACAATATTGCAAGCAATATGACACCTTCGCTTAAAATCTCATAAAATTTGAATTTCACTCTGATTCAGAGGAAATATTCGAATCGATCATAACTGAGTCCTGAATTGCAATGTTTTGAATATTGTAAGTAATATTCACAGATTTTGCATCCTCGTTCCCTTCTTCAGTATCATCATGTTCTGCATCGTCAGCATCTGATTCTAATTCGGCTTTTGCTGCGTCTAACTTCAATTCAACCTTCTTCTGCTTAGCTCTTGCAGCGAAATATACGGTGAATGATGGTACAAGAACCATGCTAAAACAACCTATGACTGCAGCTAATGCCCACATGAATTCGGTTGCAGCATCAACTTCAAACTGCTCTACAGATGATAATTCCTCATTTACTTGAGTCAATATGATATTCGGGTTTACGTCCCTATCGCCTTCTTCAATCACAGTAATCCTGACCGCTTGAGGTTCAAATGATGTCGAAATGATCTCTGCTGACTTTTCATAAGCATCACTACTTGAATCAGCGTATAGGGAACCTTTTCCTCTCAATGCAGGATCGGGATCGGTTAGCGAAATAATCTCTGCATATCCATCACTAGAGTTGACTGTATGTTCATTTCTATTTTTACACGAGTCATTACATGAAAAATCATCTGCATCTTCGTCTCCTAAATCTGGGTGACTGTAAAGTCCTGCAGCACTAGAAATTGATATTGTTGATCCTGGAGATAAATCAGTTCCTGTTAGATTGACCCAAGTTAGATTTGTTCCATCCAATTGTGCATCCCATGTCCAAACTGTTGAATTCGAATCTTCATTGTAATATTTGGTAACATTTTCCAGTGCCACATTATTTTCATTTGATTTTGCATCATAGATGTAAACCTCACTTTCGATAGTTGCACCATAAACGGCGTATGCTAGCAGAATAATCAGCGTTACACCCATGCCGATTAGAGTACGCAATAAGTTCGGGTTTTGGGCCAATGCCTTGCGCATGTTTGTGGCCAAAAGGCAGTACTTCATGAACCCTACGAGACTAGCCCCGCAGTAGCCTCTTCTGCATGTCTTGAAATCGGTCTCTGAACAGTTCCTTTGATATAGGGGAGTTAGGTCGGCAGGTTGCTTGGTGTTACGATGACGACGTTTTACGATGTCCCTGCTGACTTGCTCAACCCAGCTCTTGCTGATAAGCTATCCTCTCTAGATGAAATTTCACGCCCTCAGTGGGCCGATTTCGTTAAGACTGGTATACACCGTGAAAGGCCACCTTCACAAGAGAATTGGTGGGAATTACGTTGTGCAGCATTGTTGAGAAAGGTCGGCCGCGAAGGACCTATTGGTGTCAACTCACTTGCACAAGCATACGGTGGCAAGAAAGACAACGGAGCAAATCCGAATACTCCTGCAATGGGTAGTCGTCACATTATTCGTACAGCACTTCAACAATTATCTGATGCAGGATTAGTTCAAATGAAAGAATCTAAGACTGTACAATCAGTTGATGGTGATCAGAAATTATACGCTGGCAGGACCATCACTTCATCTGGGCAGAAGATTCTTGATGAAGTTGCACATTCAGTCCGTGGTCAAGCAGAGGAAGCTTACCCTGGACTTTCAAAATACTGATTCGGACGTGAAAGGAAGTGGCTGCTATGACAATTACCGCTGATGAAGAATTGGCTAACATACGTGCTCAGCGTATGTCGCAGATTCAGAGTCAGTTGGAAGAGCAAGCTGCTGCACAAGCTGATGCTGAGATAGAACAGCAAACACAAGCTGCAGTTATTGCAGAGTTAGATAATTCTATGAAAACGATTCTAACACCGGATGCTCGTTCAAGATTGGCTAGTCTCAATCTGGTAAACCCTGATATGACCGTTAGGGTAAAATCACATCTTGCTAAATTAGCTGGAGAGAACAGAATCGCTGTACCAGTTAATGATCAACAACTCAAGCGAATTCTTGCAGGCCTAACCGAAGGCCGTAGAGAGACAAGCATTAGAAGAATCTGAGGTGAAATATATGTCACGTAACAAACCAGCAGCAAAGAAAATTCGTTTACTAAAAGTAGGTAAGCAGAACCGTCGTGTTCCAGTTTGGGTTATGCTCAAAACTTCTAGAAATACAGTTTCGCACCCTAAGCGCCATCACTGGAGGCGCAGCAAGTTGCAGAGGTGATTATGAATGGCACGTGGAGCAGTTAGCGAATTAGTAGTTCCTTTGAGGAACGCATGGAATATTACTCGATACAAGAGAGCACCTAGGGCTATTCAAATCATCAAGAATGAGGTAGTTAAGCACCTCAAGGTTCGTGAAGATGAAGAAGTATGGATTGACCCAGCAGTGAATGAAGCAATTTGGTCTCGTGGAATTGAAAACCCTCCTCGTAAGATTCGTCTTCAAGTTACTCGTCACGACGAACCAGACATACCTATCGAAGTGAAACTAATGGAGGAGTGAAAATGGGAAATATACGTCCAACATTCATCAAACTACGTGCAATTATTCTCTGTGAAGAACATGGTGAGAAATTCACCAATGATTTTGATCACAACAAGAAAATGGTAGAAGAGCTAACAGATGTTGAATCTAAGAAACTAAGAAACTGGATTGCAGGCTATGTAACTCGTTACCGCCAGCGCCGTACTGACTGAGTGATAATATGGCGATTAGAGTCGCCTGGGACAGAACTCCCGTCAGCATCCATGGAAGTAAGACTGAATTGCAATCATTGATTCAGCATTTGCGTGAAAACCATGGTTTTCGTAAGCATTCGATTGTGATGCCTGACCGTGAAAATGATGAAGAAGCAGTTTTCTTCCTGTACGCTCCTTGTGATCCTCGATGGATTTCGGAGGTCTTGTGATGGGTGATCGTTTAGACGTTGATTTACCTAATTCAACTTACGATTTAGACATAATATTAGTCGGTGTAAACCATCCTGGGAATCTTGGAGCAATTTGCAGAGCAATGCTCAATCATGGATTTGCTAAACTATCACTGGTGAACCCTAATTGTTCAGTCGATGATGAAGAAGCTAGAAACCGAGCCAAACATTCTGGTCGCATATTAGATGATGCGTCAATATATTCATCACTTGAGGATGCAATATCAAACGCCTCGTTGGTAATCGGCACCAGTGGTAAAAGAGAAGTAGGCTCTAAGATTTTGAAGAGACATTTTGTCTTACCATGGGAGTTAGCTGAACGATTAAGGGGCTTTGAGGGTAGAGTTGCATTAGTTTTTGGTGAGGAAGGAAAAGGTCTGTCTTCACAAGAATTAGACATGTGCGACATTTTGCTAACTCTCCCTACCTGGGAAGGTTACCCTATTGCAAATCTTTCACAAGCTGTAGGCCATTGTGTCTATGAATTACATAGAGATCGGGTCAAGAATGGTGGTGCTATTTTAGGAGTCGACAAGAAACGAGCAATTACTCCACAATTAAGACAAATTTTGAAACAAGCTATATCGGAATTTGCTGATTCGCTTGATAGTGACATTAACGAGTTAGTGGCCGATGTTTACGACCGCGTAATAATGCGTGGACATCCAATTGATTCAGAGGCAGAACGTATGATAGGAGCACTGGTCCAAGCGACTACTGCTTTGCAGAAAATGCATGGAGATGAGGATTGGAAAAGAGGTAGGAGGAAGAGAGTTACTCCTTCCAGCACGCCCAAGACTTCGGAGTCTCCCTGACATGCATTGCAGTCAGACGCAGTTTGTTCCCGTAAGCTGTTTTTATGTGAGGTGCTACTTGTTCAAACGCCCATTTTGCTAAATTTTCAGCAGTTGGAATGAATGGTACTTTGACGATTCTGTGTTCTGGCGGTAGCATTTTGAACATCTCAATTAGTAAATCATCACCTTCGTATACAACAAAAGCATGATCAATAACATCGTGAATATACTCATTCAATATCATGGAAACATCTGAAAAATCGATAAGCATGCCTTCTTCAGATACTCCTTTTTCTTCAACAATGTCTCCTTCAATCTCTGCTTCAAATCTGTATCTATGTCCATGCATATGTCGACATTTCGATTTATGATTTGGAACTCTATGTCCCGTGTCCGTTTCGACATATCTTCGTATTATTGTTGTCATTTAATCACCTTCAAACTCTAAGCATATTGAATTTATACAATATCTAGGACCGGTATACTCATGGAAAAGATGCCCCAAATGTGAGTCGCATTGGGAGCAGCGAACTTCTATTCGTGTCATTCCATGACTTGTATCTTTCACTTGAACAATATTAGCATTCTGATCTTCCTCACTAAATGCTGGCCAGCCACAACCTGAATCAAATTTAGATTCTGATGAAAATAATACGAGATCGCATTCTGCACAGTGATAATTACCCGATTTGAAGTGCTTATCGTATTCTCCTGTAAACGGTCTTTCAGTACCATTTTCTTTCATTACATGGAATCTTAATTGTGTTTTTAGAGCATTAGCCAAAACGATACCCCATTCATTCACATATTCTACAGGATCTTTTCTTCCTATTGCATGGAATGCAAGAATTCTTTCAATATCTGCGCCACTCGTTCCACTAGAACGCCCTTGTGAATCAGGATTGTATGATGTATTGGTGTTCGCAAATATTGTATCGAAGTCCAGGTCTAATTTCTCACATGATACCAATGCTTCCCTAAGAATCATTTCCTTGTCACCATCGATGTATGGGAGATTAAATGATACCTTTTCACTGTCCCAGTTTCCGATTTCAAAAGCTTGTGCAAGTGAATCGTAGAATTCTGGTCGACAATCAGGATAAATAGCGTGGTCTCCAGAATGTACCCCTAGAGCAATCTCTACATCGACACCTTCTCGTAATGCGATTGAAAGGGCATAACCGTATAAAATCGAGGAGAATATAGCATTACGATTGGGAACTACTGTAGCCTTCATTTGTTCTTCTTCATAATGGCCATCAGGAACATCAATTTCAGAACTGGTCAATGCCGAATGGAATATTCCCATTGCAGATGACAAATCTGCGATTTGGTGTTCAACATCATATCCATTTTCTGCCAAGTATGCAATATTATTCTTAGCCCTATCGAGCTCTATGTTGTGCTTTTGCCCATATTCATATGATATGCAACTGACTTTGTATCCGTCTGCCAGTAATCTTACCAACAAGCCAGTTGAATCCATACCGCCACTTAGCGCCATTACAGCTCGCATCAATCCACCCCCATCCATTTGTGTGTTTGCAGTGATAATCGCCACCCTGGTGAGTGTTTTACCAATTCTTCAACAAGAGCAAAATTTTTGCCGTTCTGTTCAACGGAATCGCTTTCCATATAGCATGGTTGAATGAAATGATGTTCAAAACCTTGTTTTAGACTATCATACATGGATAAGTCCTGTCCACAATATACAACCTTCAATTCATCACCAGTTCTCTGTTTGATGGATACATTAGGGTAAAGTTGATCCTTAGGGGAAACACATATCCAATCGATGATTTCAGGTACCGGGATGGTTCCATTTGTCTCGACTGAGAGGTTGATGCCATGGTTTTTCAATGCAGATCCGATTGTTTCCAAATCTTGGAGACATGGTTCTCCTCCAGTAAAAATTACCCTTTGACAATTGAATGAAAGCACCTTCGAAACAATACTCTCAATATCCATCTCCTGAAATTTCATAAAGTCTGTATCACACCATTCGCAGCGTAGATTGCAATTTCCAAATCTAATGAATACATGGGGTATTCCTGCATGAAATGCTTCACCCTGAACCGAATGGAATATTTCAACAATCGGGTAAGTTTTCACAATATCACATCAATTCGAAAGAGGTGAACTTCTGATCAATTGCATCAATTCGGTTCTTGCTTCAACCTTGTCGAAGAAAACTCCACGCATAGCGCTAGTAGTCATTACAGCATTTTGCTTGGCCACACCGCGGCATTGCATACATCCATGAGCGGCCTCAACAATAACCGCAGCACCTAATGGTTTCAGATTATCTTCTAAATCATCAGCTACACCTTTGGTTATTCTCTCCTGATTTTGAAGACGCCTGGCATGTAGCTCTACAATTCGCGCTAGCTTGCTAATTCCTACGATCCTTTCTGTAGGTATGTAAGCAACATGGGCTCTTCCCCTGAATGGTTGAAGGTGATGCTCACAGGTGGAGTGGAATTCGATATCTCTGAGAAGTACAATTCCATCGTATCCTTCTCCATTGAAGGTTGAAGATAGAACCTCTGATGAATCCATTTTGTAACCTGCATAAATTTCGTCAAAGGAATTTATAACTCGCTTCGGAGTATCTAACAAACCCTCTCGTTTGGAATCTCCTTCGATATATTCCAGTAGTGTTTCTACAGCTTTCATAGCTTCTTCTCTATTCATTTCAAATCCTCCAAACGCCCATGTCTAGCATCAATTTGATCCAATTGGTCTAACATTTTTCGACATGCAGTTCTGATAGCATCTGCTACAGATACGAACTTTCCTTCATCACCTACATGCTTCTTGATATCATCAAGAATCTGGGAAGGCATATCCAAACTTACCTTTGGCATGGAATGGCCAGATGGATATCAGTTATAGATATTCTTATAGTATTACTGGAGTAATACTCTATCTTTTTGAACGAGCTATTCTAGATCTCATTCCGCCATCCCATGAAGCCATTGCCATCGCTATGAATTGCATTATTGCCATGGTGTTAATTACGCACCGACAGTATTTATCGTCTGCCAAGGATGTCCCGGGGCTCCTAAGAGATCGATGCTACTAGGTCTTCACGCTTAAACTGTCTAGCAGCAAACCAAGCTGCCATTCCTGCATAGAATATACTAGTGGACATCCAAATAATCACATGCTCGGCAATTACTCTGTCCAGTAGTAATTCCCTCATAGCCAATAGTATGTTCACCAATGGTATTGCAAACCACCACCCTTCTATGCTGTCTAAATTTAGAACTTGAGTGAACAATGCAGGGAAAATAATGAACAGAACAGCAGGTCCTAGTAAAGATCCTGCTTCCTTAACACTGTGGGCTTTCATGGCTAATGCTAATTCGAACGCAACTACCATTATTGCAAAAATTATTACTGCACCCAACAATAGTAGTGCACTAGAAGTGGATATAGATGGGACCCCAATTACTGAAGATGAAGCAAGATAGGATATTGCGAACAGTAAACCTCCAATTTGTAAAGCAACTCCAGTACTTGTTATTGTAGCAACAGCTAACCATTTTCCGGCTAACAATTGCAATCGTGTACACGGAAGACATAACAAAGCCTCCAACGTTCCTCTTTCTCTCTCTCCTGCAGTCATATCAATCGATGGTTGTATGGCACTTGAAGCAGTCCATATTGCTATCACCATTGGTATGAATAATGACAATACTAAACCTGCCTGCTCACCTTTTGTTGCAGCATCTGCTGCAGAAACATCTCCGTCCCATGTCACAGGATTGAGGGCGATTTCAGGCTCTAAGCCTGCATCGACAAGAGTGCCATTTACAACATCACTCTCCCATGATGCAACGGCAGCAATAATTCTCGACCTTGCTTCACTTGATGCTTCACTAGTCGAGATGTATAGTACGGAGAACTTCCAACCAGTATCGTTTTCCGCTAAACGGAAGATTGCCTTTTGCTCTTGTTCCCTAAGCCTATCAATATCGTCGCCAATATCAGAAAGATTTTCAATCCCATTTGGCAATTCCTCGTAAGTAATAATTAGATCTGATTGATTAAATGCCAGTTGCAGCTCATCGTTTACTTCACCTTGCCACACTATTTCTAAATCTAGAGCATCTAATTCCGCTGCTTCTGACTGAAGTAGTAAAGGTAATGCAATAAAAAGCGCAGGGAAAATTAGCAATGGAATTACGACCAATGCTAAGAGAGTACGCCAATCACGTATGAACTCAATGACCTCTTTTTTGGCAATTGTAGTAATGAATCTCCAAGAGTTACTCATCATCATCAACCTCCATTGAAGTCAATTGACTGGAATATTTGCCACTTGGCGTGCTACCTGTAAGGAATCTTCTCCACCACTTAGCCATTTTACCATCCTTTGCTGTATCTTCAGCTCTAGTCCTAGATTTATCCGACGTTAATGAAACATAAGCTTCCTCGAGATTTTCTTGGCCAGTTAATTCTAGTAGTTCTTCTGGTGAACCATCTGCCCTAATGGTTCCATTGTGTACAATGATTATTCTATCACATACTTGCTGTGCCTCGGCAAGATGATGTGTGCTGTAGATGACAGTTCCACCTTCGTCTCTCAATTGACCTACTAGTGATCGTACAGTCCTAGCACTAGTAACATCTAGGCCTGCAGTTGGTTCATCCAACAGCAGTATGTCGGGGCCATGTGCTAAAGCGCGTAGCAAAGCCGTTTTCTGCCGCATACCTCTACTGAACCCTTTGGTATGCCTGGATAATGATTCTGTTAGTTCTAACCTCTTAGCGAAATGTGAAACACGATTCCATGCTATGTCGTCTGGAATGCCATACATTCGTGAATGATACCTGATATTCTCCCAAGCGGTTAGACGTGAGTATAATCCGGTTGATTCGGGAACGACTCCTAGTTTTGACCGCATTGTTGAAACTTGTTTTCCCTCGAAAAGAATAGTGCCGACTGTAGGCTCCATCACTCCTGCAATTAATCGTAATAGTGTAGTTTTACCAGCCCCATTTCCTCCAACTAAACCTATGACTTGGCCTGAGTTTATTGTCAAATCCACATGAGTTAAAGCTTCGACTTCTCCGAATCTTTTAGCAACACCAGTAATTGAAAGAAGTGGATTATTCATTGAATCACTAACTCCTTGATTCTATTATTGCGTTCAGTCCAGGATGCTTCTCTTCGATTCTCTCTGCACGATCTATTTGCTGTGATATTAAGTCTTGAATTTCACTTTGGGAAATGCCCATTTCTATATGGTTAGCAATCATTTCCAAAGCACCTTGTATTGCACCTGCATCGAGAAATGCATCGTTGCTAATCTTTTTGTCCAATCTACATTTTTCAAGTCTAGACGCAATGAAATCGGCTTCATCTCTAACTCTTGGGCCATCTACATGAGATTGTGCAGCTAATCTATCAAGACAAGTTCGCATAATACCAATCCAGCCTCATTTTTGTGCTAATTCTACCAATACTCCGCCAGTACTTCTCGGGTGTACAAAGGCAATCATTGAGTTGTGAGCGCCTAATCTCGGTTCTGTATCAATCATTTGAACACCGTTAGCCGTAAGGATTGAAATCATTTCAACAAGGTTTTCAACCCTGAAACAAACTTGCTGTACCCCTGGCCCCCTTTTTGTCAAGAATTTTCCAATTGGTGTATTTTCTCCTGTTGGTTCTAACAATTCGATTTTAGGGCTTGATGGATCATTAGAACTTGTTGAAAAAAATCTAGTTGTAACGCCTTGGTCTACGACTAATTCATCATTACCTTGGATCAAACCTATCAGGTTCCAAAAATTCGATGCTTCGTCTAAATCATCGCATGCAATACCAATGTGATCCAGATATATCTTCATTAAATCACCCTAAAATCCACTTGGAGCCATCCATGTCCCGAATACATCCTTCATGGCAGAAATAATTTCTCCAAGTGTACAATCACATCTCAAAGCCTCAATCACTAAAGGAAATAGGTTCTGATCACCATCAGCACCCTTTCTGATTAATCCAAGTGCGATTTCAGCATCTTCTGAATTTCTTGATTCACGAATTCTGGCTAACTTCTCTTTTTGCCTGATGCCCAAATTAGGATCAGGTTTCAGCACAGGAGGCATATCATCCTCTTCCAATACTCCATGATTGACCCCTACAATCTTTCTGTCACCAGACTCCACTTGAGTTAAGTGCTCCCATGCAGCTTCATGAATTTCTTTCTGTTGGAAACCTGCTTCAATCGCCTTCAAAGCACCACCTATTTTCTCAATATCATGTATCTTAGAACGCGCTTGGTTGTATATCTCTTCTGTTAGCATTTCAACGAAATATGAACCACCTAATGGATCAACTATACTTGCAGCTCCACTCTCTTCAGCAATTATCTGTTGTGTTCGTAGAGCAACAGTTGCACTTTCCTCAGTAGGCAACCCTAGTGCTTCGTCGTATGAATTGGTATGGAGACTTTGCGTACCACCGCATACAGCAGCCAATGCTTGGATTGTAACTCGTGCAATATTATTCAATGGTTGTTGCGCAGTTAATGAAACTCCTGCTACCTGAGTGTGAAATCTTAACATTGCACTCTTTGGGTTCTTTGGATCGTATCGTTCAGTAATCAAATCATGCCAAAGCTTTCTAGCAGCCCTGAATTTGCTGGCTTCTTCAAAAAAATCGTTATGACAATTAAAGAAGAATGATAGCCTTGGGCCGAACATATCAATATCTAATCCTTTATCGATAGCTGCTTCGACATATGCGAGTGCATTCGCAATGGTGAATGCAACCTCTTGAACCGCTGTAGATCCAGCTTCTCTAATGTGATAGCCTGAAATTGAAATTGTATTCCATGAAGGAATTTCTTGTGCACAGTGCTCAAAAATATCAGTAATCAGTCTCATTGATGGGCCTGGCGGGAAAATGTGTGTCCCTCTAGCAATATATTCTTTGAGAATATCATTTTGGATTGTCCCGCGTACTTGTGATTGACTTACGCCATTCTCTTCGGCAACTACAACGTACATGGCCAATAGAACCATTGCTGGAGCGTTTATTGTCATTGAAGTAGAGACCTTATCTAGAGGAATTCCCTTCAGGAGTATTCGCATGTCGTCAAGACAAGATATAGACACACCAACTTTGCCAACTTCTCCTTCACTCATCTCATCATCAGCATCTAAGCCTAATTGCGTTGGAAGATCAAAAGCAACGGACAAGCCTTTCTGCCCTCTTTCTAATAGTAACTTGAAACGTTCATTTGTTTCTTCAGCACTGCTAAAGCCTGCATATTGCCTCATAGTCCATAGGCGAGAACGATACATTGTATCGTGAATACCACGAGTGTATGGCGGTTTTCCTGATTCATCGGAACCAAGAATCTTAGGTACTTCAATTCCACCAAGTGTCCGCCAGTCATTAGTTCGCTGGCTGCTCATTTTATCTCCTCAGTGGCATTACTTCCATGTAAGCGTATAAATTATCATACAATAATATGGGTGAATATTTGATTTTGCTCAACAGCAACCATCGTCATTACATGTCTTTTCTGATTTTTGCTCGTGCACATCACCTGGTCCGTGCACATGACCATGAGAAATCTCACCCTCTGTGGCTTCACGGACTTCTACAACTTCAACATTGAATGTCAGTGATTTACCGGCAAGCGCATGATTAAAATCCACAGTAACAGTAGAGTCATCGCCGACTTCTGAAACTCGAATTGGACCCAAATCGGTCATAAGAGTCATTCCAATTTCTGGTTTGATATCTCCGAACATATCCAATGGGACTTTCTGTACTGCCTCAGGGTTGTGTTCTCCATATGCATCTTTTGCAGATAGAGTAAATTCGACTTTATCACCAGCATTTGCTCCCATCAATTCTCTTTCAAATCCAGGTATCATCTGTTTTTGTCCAACTAGGAATGTCAAAGGCTCTCTACCCAAACTTGAGTCAAATTCCTCTCCCGAATCCGGTAGTGTTCCTGTATAATGTACTGTAGCTACTGTGTTTTTCTTAATTTCAGTCATAATCTCATCATCTCTTAGTCGTGTATCTTTTCACCATTTTTCTGAATTCATCTGCAACTCTTTCTGGAATTATTAATTCAGCTTCTTTCTGATTAATGAAATCCACAGCATCTGCAACGCCAATGCGTTCTCCTTTCGCCCATATTTGGCCTAGAATGTTAGAACGGTGTTCTTCGCTAACCTCGTCTATGTCTAGTAGTTCTCTAGCTGCATATTTGTATTCCAAGTATTTTCTACGATCCAACTTTCGAGATTGAGGTTGCCTACCTCCACCCTTCTTGTCTGCTCGTCGTCGCTTTGGCTTTCTTTCTGCCTTCTTCTTTTCTGTTTTTATTGTCTTGAAAACATTTTTTGGATTTTGAGTGCGAGCGACTTGCGTTTCGATAATTGGCTCATTGACAACTAAATCCTCAATAGCATCAGGAATAATTTCCTCGACAGGCAATTCTGCTAACTCAGGTTCAACCGATTCTACAGATTTCTTAGCATCTTGTGCATCCTTTGCGAATTGCGCGGTAGCAGCTGATTTAGCGCGTAATGATGCTAATCGATCCGCTCTACTTTCTGGCTTCTTAATCGAGGTTTTAGGTGCTGGTTTGGGCTGAGGAGATGGTTTGTGCTTTGGAACTACTTCTGTCTTTTGAGCATTTTTCTCGGAGGATGACTTTTCATCTTCTACCTCTTTTCTTCTGCGCAATGCTTCCATCGCAGCCCTTTGTTTAGAGGCCAAGTCATTAACTGGCTTAGCTGGCTCAGGAGTTCTTTGTCTAGTAGCGGGACGATGACTTTTTTCTTTACGGTCACGAGCTTTTTGGCTAGCATTTGGTGCAAATGGATTGAATGGCTCATCCTTGCGCCGTCGTCCGTTCATATTGTTGCGGCTATTCGGCCTCTCATAACCCTTGGCATCCGCTCAAGGCCACGAAATAGGTGTTTGGTCTGTTCGCATTTCTTGATCGATTCCTGAATGGGTAAGTGACGTGGTCCTCCCGCTAATCAACTCTAACCATCCTAGTCTTGCAATCATTGTTCCATTATCAATGCAATACATTCGCGGAGGGCAATGACTACTGGCGCCTCTTTCGTTACACATTATTTCTGACATGTCCCTCAATCTCTGGTTACATGCTACACCGCCACCTAGCAGAATTTCATTTTTGCCGGTGTGTGCAAGAGCACGTTCAGCAACCTCAATTGACGCTGCAAATGCGTGTTCTTGTATACTCCAACACACTGCTTCAAATGGCTCTCCTTCACTTACCAATTTATTGGCAGCACTCATCAATCCAGAGAATGCAAGATCCATTCCATGGACAGCATATGGCAACTCCAAGCCCTTCAAACTAGGATTAGGATTCTTTGATACCCATTCCAAAGCTTTCTTCTCAATTACAGGACCGCCGGGGAATGGGATGCCATGTTTTCTAGCAAACTTATCTAGCATATTTCCAATTCCTATATCCAGTGTTTCACCCAATACTCTGTATCTGCCATCCAATCTTGCAATGACTTGTGTATTACCTCCGCTAACATATAGTAAAATGGGGTCATCACAACCACATTGTTCACGGCCTATCTCAATGTGTGCCACACAATGGTTTACCCCAATTAACGGGATGTCTAGATGCTCTGCAATAGTACGAGCAGCAGCAGCACCAGTTCGTAAGCAGGCACCCATTCCAGGGCCTTGTGAAAATGAAACCGCAGCAAGATCTGAAGCTTTAATTGAATTGTCATCCAATAACTTCCTAAGCAACTGAGATGATAATTCGACATGGTGGTCTGCGGCTTCTCTTGGGTGAATACCACCTTCTGTTGGCCTTATTGTATCTGACACAGAAGGCCTAGGCTTCCCATCTGCATCGACTAAGCCGAATGAAAAGGTATGTGCGGTAGATTCAATGCCAAGAATCCAACCCTCTCGCATGGCTAGGCTAGTAGGATATACTATCTAACGGTTATACACTCCCGAAAATATGCAGCGACTCTTGACCAATGCTGGCCCGATTGCGCACCTATCGGGTAATGGTCCTATTTCAGGAGTGATCGATGCTGAGGAATATGTTTCAGAAAGAGGTCTTGGAATATTGGTTGAAGATCATGTAATTTCAAGAATAGCTCCAAGTGAGGAATTAGTTGAAGAATATACATCCGCTGTAATTCTTGATTTAGAAGATAAGGCGATTGTTCCAGGGTTGGTGGATTCTCACACTCATTTATTGTGGAAAGGAGATCGTAGTAGGGAAGTTGCTTGGAAACAAAATGGCATGTCGTACCGTGAAATTGCAGATAATGGAGGTGGTATTAATGCTACAGTTTCACCTACTCGTCATGCATCAAATTCAGAACTGGCACATAGTGGCATAGAGAGGATGCGCAGGGCATTAAGAAA
The DNA here is from genome assembly GCA_003602535.1 of Candidatus Poseidoniales archaeon. Classification (GTDB taxonomy): domain Archaea; phylum Thermoplasmatota; class Poseidoniia; order Poseidoniales; family Poseidoniaceae; genus MGIIa-K1. The sequence goes on along the minus strand of QQSA01000114.1, from coordinate 1,215 downwards.
TGGTACGACTCATATGGAGGCAAAATCCGGATACGGGCTAGACACAGATTCCGAATTACGTTTGCTGGAAGTTGCACAAGAAATTAGCAAAATTGAAAATCTACCAACATTGGATCTGACATGGTTAGGAGCACATGTCGCTCCAAAAGGTTACTCCATTCAATCATACTTTGAAGAAATATTATCGGAACAGTTACCTGCGATTTTAGATCAAGGAATCGCGCGAAGTGCGGATGTTTTCTGTGAACCAGGTTGGTTTTCTTTGGAACAAAGTGAAGAGATTTTGAAACAAAGTCGTAGTGGCGGGCTTGATTTACGAATTCATATCGATGAATTTGTAGATGGTGGAGGAGGAGATTTGGCTGCAGAGTTGCAGGTTACTACCGCTGATCATGCTCACTATACCAATGATGAATCTAGGAGTGCAATGAACAAAGCAGGAGTGAACACTGGATTCTTGCCCGGAACCCCATATTCAATGGGTGCAGAATACCCTCCATTTGAACACTGCATTGAAAATAACTGGGTTTGGTCGATTGCTTCAGACTTCAATCCTAATTGTCGGACATTGAGTCTTCCATTCTTGGCATCAGTATTGGTTCAACGTAATGATATTAGCCCAATTACTTCCCTAGCAGCCTGTACTAGAAATTCAGCAGAAACTACTCCGCATCCCTCAGGGCTTAAGCATGGGCAGATCTGTGAAGGAGGGGTTGCCAATCTGAACATAGTGGATGGGCCATTGTGGGAAGCATGGTGTTTGCAACCAGGTCATACTCCATTTGCAGCAACAATGTTGGAAGGAGAAATGATTTTTCATTAAATGTAATTCAGGAAGTTATTATTGTGAAATCAAAAAAATTGTATTGGATGGAAACTGTAGTTTGCTCTGCAAGAAAAGGAGTAGATGCTAGGCTTGAACGTATGTTAGAGGCTAGACAAGAAATGCGTAGGAGATGTGAGGGTTGTATACGCGCATGGGTTTCTCGTTCGATCGATAACCAACCAATGTTTCTGTTACAAGCTATTTACGAAAGTGAAGATGCATGGCGTGAAAGTTCAAAAAAGGTGTCAGAGGAATTGGATTCTCGAGATGGCGGGATCGAAACTCTGCTTGGAGGGCCACCTTTGGTAGGTATTTTCGGACTTGACCCGAAAAACCTCAATTTGAAGGGGCACTGATTGTCGCATAACGTACATTATGCGACGCTTGCC
>QQSA01000113.1 GCA_003602535.1 Candidatus Poseidoniales archaeon | reverse complement strand
AAGAAAGCAGTTGCTAAGAAAGCAACCCCAAAGAAGGCAGAAGCAAAAGCAAAGGCTGCCCCTAAGAAGAAGGCAGAAAAAGCATCTAAACCAGCTAAAATCCGGCCGACTGGATTGCCTGAAGGTTATGAATTATCTGGCAGCATGCCAAGATACATAGGATGGTTAATCAATTTCTCTTGGAACTTCGGTATCGCAATAGCTTGTCTGAGCATATTGAGTACTGGAGCAGATGCAAATCTTACTCCTCTTTGGGCCGGGTCTGGACTAATGATCATCATGAATTGGCTAGTACTACCTATTTGGACAGGTCGAAATATTGGTGAATTCGTATCTAGAACGAAATATATCAATTCTTCAGGTAACAAACCTATTTCTTTACATGCAATTTTAAACAATTCTTTGGGGTTCCTATCTCTACTAGGATTAATTTTGATGATGGCTAATTTCCAAATATTATCCTCTGGAGGAATGGGGTCGTTCATCACTGGTGCGGTTCTAGTACTATTATGGATTGTAAATTTCTTCTTCAAGAAGAATTCTGATTATTCACAAGGCCTCTTTGATCTAGCATTCAGCGCTTATTTGGTCAAGCACGTTGCTACAGGCGAAGAAACTGGTTGGTTAGCTAGGTTCGAATCTTTAGGTGACTTTGGAGATAAGTGGCAGCAAAAGCAAGAAGAAAGGCAAGAAAAGGCTAGAAAGAAGGCTGAGTTAAAGGCTGCAAAAGCTGCTGAATCAGCAGCAGCTTCAGAAGAAGAATCCGAAGATGAAGATTCGGACGACAGTTCAGATGATGAAGAATCAGAGGACTGAGAATGGAACGCCGTAAGGCCACTTGGAGTAATTTAACAATCTCCATAAACGCCATACTTACACTATTACTTCCATTTATTTTGCCGTATGGCTATTTCCTTTCTTTTATTATACTATTAATGATAATACAACAAATCCTACTTAGATTAATTTTCCAAAGTCCGAGTAAGCGCAGCTTAATATTATCACAGCCAGGGTGGGAAATTCTGAAAGTTGAGAATCTCGACTCCAATGCATACGCTTTCGTAAACATTTCAGAACAAAAATCTGATCTAGTAGTTTTTGTCCATGGTTGGCAATCTTCATCTGAGAAGTTTTTTGAACGCATTCAGATTTTTCATAATGCGGGTTTACACACGATGGCAATTGATATGCGAGGTCATGGAATTTCACCCGACACACCTGAATGGACTGCGGGTAAGGTGATATCTGATGTTAAATCATTATTGAATGAGATTGATAATTCACTAATCGACAAAGTTCATTTTTATGGACACAGTTTAGGAGGTTTTGTTTGCTTGGGCATGCATCATGAGCGTCACGAAGGTTGGTGGAAAGACAAGTACGGGACATTGATGTTAGAATCGCCAATGGCTGCATATTCTCCGATACTAGAGGAAATGTCAGGTAGGTTATCATTCATGTTACCATTGCTAAAGAAATGGGCACTTCAAGGATTTAACAAAATACACCCGGAGGCAGGAGGTATCGAATGGAAAGATATCGATGTTCCACATTGGGGTTTGCCAAAAGTGCCAACATTATTACTTCAGGCATCTAATGACAAAAGGCTTGGAAGATTTCATTATGATCTTCTGAGAAGTCAAGATATTGATTTACAATCACATTTGATAGATTCATTAGGCCATTCTAACAATAGGGTTAACTCTGAAAGAGATCGATTAATCAAGAAATGGATAGATGATATGATAATCTGATCATTCTTCTTCACTAGCTGCTTGCTCCCTAGCTAATTCGCGCATATCTTCATGTTCATCCAATTCGTCGACAATCTCTTCTCCAAGCAATGTCTCAATTACATCTTCCATCGTAATTATTCCTGCTGTTCCGCCAAATTCGTCGATAACCGCCAGTATCTGTACCTTTGATTCTAAAAAGCGATCTAGAGCCAGATCGACACTATCGTCCACTCCTATACTGAGCAGTGGTTTTTTGATATCCATCAGAGCAGTATCCCACTCATCCATTGATGCAGCCATCAAAATATCTGAACGTAGTACGAATCCAGATAGGGAATCTATTGTTTCTTCATAGACTGGCATTCTTCCGAAACGTAGTATCTTTGTATCATCCAGCACTTGTCGAATCGTCCATTCTTGTGCAAATGAAAGAGTAACTGTGCGTGGAGTCATAACATCCTTTACTGGAATTTCACGCAATGCCAGCAAGTTATGAATGACAGCTTCTTCATCTTCATCCAATTCCCCTTCTTCTTCACTAATATCTGCCAATGCATGCAATTCATCTCTGGTTACAATTGCAGTTCCTGCTTTCGGAAGAAGCCTTTTGAACCAAAGAAGTGGAACAAAGAAAGGCGTTAGAAGTTTAGTCATTCCAGATAATATAATTCCAGAAGGCACTGATAATGCCTTCCAGTACGCAGATCCCAATGTTTTGGGAATAATCTCGGATAAGAATAGTACAGCTAATGTCAAAATAATAGAGGCAATAGTTAGTTTGTCATCACCAAATTGTTCAGCTACTTCCGCACCTACTCCTGCGGCACCCATGGTATGAGCAATTGTATTCAGAGTTAATATGGCTGTCAAAGGTTTGACTGAATCATCTTCTTTCAGTCTAGCCCATCTGGCACCGTTTTTGTTACCAGATTTATTTATCACGCTAACATGTGATACTGACATAGATAGTAGTACTGCTTCTAGCATTGAGCATATGAAAGAAACACCCAAAGCAAGGGATGCATAAACAACAAGCATTGTGTAATCTGCCATAGGTTTGACGATTCCTTGGCCAATCGGCCCATTTGATGTGTGGGGCGTCAAGTTCTTGAGTCTTCGCAACATTTCCAACATAGTACTCATGTAGTTTATTGCATCCGACAGGTTAGGTGACACACTTGAGCGGCGACCATGTTCTTGTCTGCGTTGCTTGGCCTTATGCTAATGGACCATTGCATTTGGGACATGTAGCAGGTTGTTATCTTCCACCTGATATCCATGCCAGATTTGAACGCGCAAAGGGTAACAGAGTACTGATGGTCTCTGGCTCCGATGAGCATGGCACACCCATAACTGTAACAGCTGAAACTAACGGTGTATCGCCTCAGGACATAGTCGACAAGTATCATGCTGTTAATTCTAAGGCATTGCTCGACCTTGGGTGCCTATGGGAGCCTAATATCGATCCACGCGGGGTCGAATATGGAGGAGCTTTATTCAATCGTACTAGTGACAAAGATCATCATAGAATAGTATCTGAAAATTTCCAATCTCTGCATAATTCTGGCCTATTTGAAAAGAAGGTCATGCAACAGTACTACGAGATTCGTGATGATGGAGGTCGGTTTTTACCCGATAGGTATGTCGAAGGTGATTGCCCGAATTGTGGTGAATCCGGAGCACGTGGTGATCAATGTGATGAATGTGGCGTTACATATGAAGCACATGAGTTACAAAATCCAAAATCCAAAATGAATCCTGATGCAAAAATAGAAATCCGTGACACTGAACATCTATTTTATCGGTTAGACCTGTTTCAAAAAGCGCTTGAGGAACATGCAGGGCAACGTCAGGATGTTTGGAAATCGAATGTTAGAGCAATGACAAAACAATGGCTTGACATGGGTCTTAGACCACGTGCTGTAACTAGAGATCTGGAGTGGGGTATACCTCTGCCTATGGAAGGTAATGAATGGGATGGAAAGTGCATCTATGTTTGGTTTGAAGCTGTTCAGGGGTACTATTCTTGTGCAAAATTGTGGTCCGAAAGATACGCTAACATTGATGATTGGGAGAAGTGGTGGAGGATTTCAGATGACGGAACAAAACCTAGGCACTTGTACTTCTTAGGTAAGGACAATATCCCCTTCCATACTGTTATTTGGCCTGCATTGATAATGGGTTTGAACCATGCAGCCAACGGATTAACATCGGATGATTCACCTAAATTACCCGGCCCTGGAGATTTGCATTTGGAGGATAATGTACCTGCTATGGAATATCTAATGCTTTCTGGCGGTCAATTCTCTAAATCTAGAAAGCATGCTGTCTGGTTACCATCATTTTTGGAGAGATTCGACCCCGACACACTCAGATATTATTTGTCAATAAATATGCCAGAGAATCATGATACAGATTTCAACTGGCCCGATTTTGTAGAGAAAATAAACTCTGAGTTGATAGCTGCCTACGGTAATTTTGTCCATCGAGTATTGACACTAGAAGAGCGTTTGCCAGAAAATAGGAAACTTGATTCTTTTGAAAATTTGGAATATTGTTCTGATGAGATTGCAAAATTAGAGGATTTACATTCGCAAGTAACATCCAGTCTTGAGAGACATCGCTACAAGGAAGCATTGCGTTCAGTTATGCGCGCAGCTCAATTAGGTAATCAAATGCTCCAAGCGGCAACTCCGTGGAAATTTTTGAAGGATTTAGATGGAGATGGAGCAGAGGAATCGATGGCCAAACTATCCTTTGGTTGGAGAGTATCTCGTTATTTGGCTATAATGACTCAACCGTTCTTACCTTTTAGTGCTCAAAAGTTGTGGGAATTGCTAGGTGAAGAAGGAGATATAGAATTAGTTTCATGGGACTCAGCAATAGATTGGAACATTCAATTCAAGTGGTCTGAAAGACCTGCTGAGCCACTATTCAAGAGGTTGGATTTAGATGAAATCCTTGCTCATGAAAAAGAATTAGTAAATGATGGTTCTAATACCGATAATGATCCAACGCACGGGGTCAAAGGTAGTAAAAAAGAAAAGAAGGGGGAGAAAAAAATGCCAGAAGGAACAACACATCTAGACTTTGAAACATTCATGGAAGTCGAATTACGGGTTGGGAAGATAACCAATGTTAGTGACCATGATAATGCTGACAAATTGTTTGTGGTTTCAATCGATGATGGTACAGAAAATGGAAGAACGATTTGTGCAGGACTAAAAGAATACTACACTGCTGAAGAAATGACAGGGAAATCTGTTGTATTTGTGGCGAATTTGAAACCTAGAAAACTTAGAGGTGTAATGAGCGAAGGCATGATGCTTGCAGCCGACGATGGCCAAGGCGGTGTGCGTTTAGTTACAATCGATGGTGATATTTCACCAGGTTCTCAAGTACGTTAATTAGATACGATCTCTAACAGCATCCATAATTTTTCGAGATAAAGCTCGAGACTCATCCAATATCTCAGGTGCATCTCTTCTTATTTCAACCGCCATTTCTTCAGGAAGACTATCCAAATTAATATCGACATTGAATAATGCACCTTTACATGCAGCACTTGCCAATAAACCAGCAACTCCTACATCAGAAACAGCATTTGCATTACCTGTGATTGCTAAATCAGGGAGGATCCGTAACAATTCTAATGCAAGTTGTGCTGTTTCAAATGGCTTTTCAGTGGCGCCCAACGTTGCCATTCTGATCGAATTACGCCTTTCTTGCTTCTCGTCTTCAGTATCCTTTGGTAACTTGAATGAATCCATAACTGCATCAAATGCTGCACTATCTTCATCGGCTAACTCTCCAGCCCTTGACATAATCCTAACCGACTTTTGGAGTGCTTGTTCTGCAGATTCCCACCCCTCCTTCCATTTTTCTTTACCTATAGTCAAATCACATACCATTATCGAGAGTGCTGATGCTTGGCCTAATGCGATAGCTGCAGCTGTTCCACCGCCAGGAGTAGGCGATGAGGATGCTAGTGCAGCCTGAAAATCTCTCACAGTCATTTCCATCCAAGGAGTCTTCATGCTTCCACCCCACTAGCCAATGCCCATTCAATTATCCGCCGGTTTGGGTCAAAAGGACCAAGGAAGTCTAAACCTAGACCTTTGATGGCTGCCTCGACCAACTCATTATCATCATTGCAATTCTCCGAAGCATACCATTTTCCTGCTTCAATCATTGCAGCAAGCGGTACTAATCCGACGAGTTCCGAACCACATGTATCAACTCCATGATCGTTTACAATCGACTTTACTGCTTCAAAAGCGATATGCATTGGCGTTATACCTACGTCACGCAAATTCATTGAAACTTGCGAGATGTTATGTGATTCTAAAGGCAGACCCATTCCTTGAACCATGGGCAGCATCCCTGGGATACGCGTTCTTTTTCCGTCTGCCGATTTCAGTAATCTTCCAGAGGATCTTACTAATGAACCTGCGATTTTAGCGGATTTAGCATCTGTTTCATCGACATTGACATTGTATGCTACTAGAATCTGTCTTGCCCCTATTACGACAGCACCAAATTTAGCGGTAACTTCATTCCATTCTCTGGGGCCGAAATCAGGTAGATGAGGACCTCCATTCGACAGTCTTTCTTCTAGACTTTCATACTGTCCTTTGCGTAAATCGGATAGTAGTCGCCTCTCTTCTGATGAGGCCGCTGCACCATACAAGAATGTGCAAATATTGAGTTCATTGGACACTCTCTGAGCAAGTACCTTAGCTAAATCAGCACAATCATCCATTGTAACTCCTTCTAATGGTATGAATGGACAAACATCGACCGCTCCAATTCTTGGATGTTCGCCAGAATGATTTCGCATATCGATATTTTCTGATGCAGACTTGATCACTCTATACGCGGCTTCCGATACTGCTTCCGGCTCTCCTGCAATAGTGAGTACAGTTCTGTTGTAATCACTATCGGGCTCGATTCCTAACACCCTGGCCCCTTCAATCCCGCGACCAGCGTCTGCAATTTTGGCAATGATCTCTTTGTCAGTTCCTTCGGAGAAATTAGGTACACATTCAACAATTCTGACAGTCATGTCATCTCCTTGTGTCGGAGACTGATGAACATTCCGAGGAATTCAGCCATATAGTGCATCTGGAGACGACGATATGCCATTGGATTCTCTTTTCTTCTTAATGCGTAAGACTGCTGAAACTGCATCGTCTTGCTTAACCTTAGAACGTCCTTCTCTTATTGCAATCATTCCTGCTTCAACAGTTGTAGCCTTCAATTCTGCACCACTGAATCCTTCAGTCATTTCTACGATTTTTTTGATGTTAACTCTTGTAGTTGACATTTTCTCGAAATGTATTGTAAGGATTGTCTTTCGTCCATCATCGTCAGGTAATGGGATTTCAATAACTCTGTCAAAACGACCAGGGCGTAATAGGGCATCATCAAGGATATCTGGGCGATTTGTTGCAGCAATAATTTTCACATCTTCTAATGCATCGAATCCGTCTAATTCGGCTAATAATTGCATAAGAGTCCGTTGTACTTCTCGATCGCCACTTGTAGCTGAATCTAACCTCTTAGCACCTATTGCATCAATTTCATCTAAAAATATGATTGCAGGTGATCTATCTTTGGCCAGAGAGAATAGTTCCCTTACCATCCTGCCTCCTTCTCCAATATATTTCTGAGCTAACTCAGAACCTACCATTCGAATGAAAGAGGCATTTGTTTGACTAGCCACTGCCTTTGCCAACATTGTTTTGCCACAACCCGGTGGGCCAACTAGAAGAATTCCTTTAGGTGGTTGAATGCCTACTTTTTGGAATAATTCAGGCTTATCTAAAGGTAATTCAATAGCCTCTCTGACTTGTAGAATTTGTTCATCCAAACCACCAACACTTGTGTAATCGATATTTGGCCTTTCAATCATTTCGGCACCAGAAACCATTGGGTCCCATGCTTCATGTAGAACTTCGATTATTGAAAGTGTATCTTGGTTTAGAGCGATCCTAGTTCCAGGCTTTAGCCTATCAGGATCTATTCTCTGATTAATTGAAACTTGGAATACCGTTCCGTTTGAAGAACGAACTATCGCTCTCTCTTCGTCAAGCACGTCTTGTAAATGTCCGACAATTAGAGGAGGGCTCTTTAAGATACGAACTTCTTCATCTAATCGACTTGCCCTTTTCTTGACATTTGCTAGATCATTTTCCAAATGTACTCTCTCTGAAAGTAGCCGTTGTGCTTCATCTTGAAGCTTCTTAAAATCCTGCGAGAGAGACTTCAGATCACTATCTTCGGAACCAATTGGTTCATTGCCTCCGGCGTCGACCTCGCTCCCCATAAAATCACACCAATGGCCACACTTCTTCAATTATCCGTGTATAATGCATCGAATTTCTATTTACGAAGGCTTGATGAAGCACCGCCATAACATCGTGCCGGGTGGCTCATGTGGCGGACTGTGAACTATGCGGAGCGATGAAGGTCAGTACTAGGCCAGTAATTATGGGCAAGGCGGAAGTTCAAGCCTGTAAACGCTGCTCAGATAGACTTGGCTTAGATGAAAAGAAAGTAGCGCCTGGTATTGCCCAGGCTAGATCGGGGAGCACTCCTACATCCGGTGGTTATGGAGGGATTGGGCGCAAAGGAAAGGACATTATGTTAAGGGGAGAAAAGGAATTGACTCCTGACTTTGCTAAAATGGTATCAAAAGCACGCAATGACAGGGGTTGGGATAAACGTGAATTGGCTAGAAGAATGGCTGAAAAGGTCAACATTATCAACAATGTTGAATCAGGTAAAAGGCCAACCGATGCCGTAGTTAGGAAACTTGAACGAACCCTTGACATTACACTGATGGTCGATGCAAAACCTGACGAAAATCGTCATGTTAATTCAGGAGATGGCCGAGGATTGACGTTGGGAGATTTCCTACTTGGCGGAAAGGAATGAAAATGACTTCTGACATTCCAGTGCACGCCATATGGTTGGCGCAAGACGATCCAAAAAAGAATACTGCTGTACGACTTTCTCGTAGAGGTGACCTTAGGTTACATGAAAGATTCAATCAGTTACCCAGAAGAGGGATAATTTTGGAACCACTTTGTGGAAAGATACTAGGCCCGGAAGATCATTCTTTATTGTTGGAAGAAGGGGGCGCTTTAGTAGGCCTAGATTGCTCTTGGGCACAAATTGAGGATTCTGTTGCTCAAGTAATGAAGAAGACTAAACTGAAAGGTAGGATGTTGCCTCTTTTACTTGCTGCAAACCCCGTTAATTGGGGTAAGCCGTCTAAGTTGACTACTGCTGAAGCTTTGGCAGCATCATTGTATCTAGTTGGCAGAGAAAAGCAAGCAAGAAAATTATTGTCAGCTTTCCGCTGGGGTGAACAATTTTTCATCCTCAATAAAGAACCGCTTGAGGCTTACAAGGCTGCAAAATCTTCATCTGAATTGGTTGATCTACAGTTCGAATTTTTTGATATTGATATTCCAAATGAATAGTTGTCCATAGGCAATTTCTAATGCATAGACCTGTGCCACATAACATGGTGAAAAGGCCAATTCATCGGCTCAAGGATGGAGTTCCATTTCCTGAATTAGATGAATTGGCAGATGAATCAATAATCACTATAACAAATGATGGCAAGAATGTAGTTAGATTACTAGCTTCACCTTTTGACTTAGGTGATTTAGCATTTGGCCATATTATTTGTGAGGGCCGTGGAACGGTTACGGACCTAGATGTTCGCGGTTTTGAAGTATTACTCGAGGGAGATATTACAGCAAGACCAAACGATGATATTCTAACTGCATCATGTGGAGCATGTACTACAGGTGATATTGAAATCCCACATGGCAACGTAGATATTACAGTTTCAATTAATGCTGACATGAACAGAATAATGACTGAGATGAGAAAGAAGCAACCATGGTTTGAATCCACAGGAGGAATGCATGCTGCTGCACTATTCAATGAAAATGGTGATTTACTTTTGATTCGAGAAGATATTGGAAG
>QQSA01000112.1:23972-25600 GCA_003602535.1 Candidatus Poseidoniales archaeon | reverse complement strand
CCAATGGCAAATGATTCTGATGCAGATGGTATGCTTGATGGTTGGGAAGTTCGTTATGGATTGGACCCAACCGATCCATGGGATGCTCTTTTGGATGCAGACGGCGATGGAGTCAATCTCAATTCAGATCCAATCAACGAACGATTATGGCGTAACTTGGATGAATTCCGCTATACTGCAATTACAGATAATGGATACAATGCAACAGACCCTAGGCAAGTCGATTCTGACAATGATGGTGTTGGCGATGGTGCAGAATATTTCGGATTGTTCCACGAATTTACACCTTTGTGGTGCCATTACACAAACCAGTTTGATTACGAACATGTATGTGGAGATGCAGCAGGTTTGGAAGCAAATGCAACATATTTAGCATCCCTAGGTATTGATGTTGGGACTGACGCAACAAACCCCGACTCTGACGGAGACGGAATGCCTGATGGTTGGGAAATCGAAAACCGTCGATGGATAGGTGCCACATTTACAGGTTCAAATAATTGGACCATGGATCCAATGGATCCTGATGATGCAAACTGGGATGCAGATGGCGATGGATTGTCGAACCTTTGTGAATATCAATGGTCTTTGATTAAATCAGCAGCTTTGGCTGGAGATTTGTTAGAAAGCCATTTCGAATCCGAAATTTCTGCACAATCATGGGCAGATCCAGACCCAAATAACATTGATTCAGATGGAGACGGTTTACCGGATGGCTGGGAAGCCAGAGGGGCATGCACCTGGGATGTCAGCAGAGCCGGAATTAATCCGTTGAATGGCAGTGATGCATTTGAGAACCCAGATGGTGATGGATATGACATCAATCGCAACGGGGTAATTGAAGACAATGAAGCATTAGTAAATTGGCTTGAATATCATATCAAGGACAATTTGTATGATGGTAACATGAGTCTGGACGGCGATTTGATACCAGACAATTTCTCAACAGATTTGTTCAGAAATATTTCCGAATGGGGAAGTCCTGAATCAAACTTTGGAGATGGAACTGGAACAGGTGATCCAACAAGTGCCGATAGTGACTCAGATGGAATGCCGGACGGGTGGGAAATTTGGTTTGCTCGCTGGCATCTACTAGATAGCGAATGGACACTAGATCCATTAGACTCATCAGATCGATGGGATGATCCAGATAATGATGGAATGAGTAATTGGGAAGAATACAATAGCATTGATCCTGCATTGTCTGAAACTAATGGTAACCGTTCTAGTCCACAATGGTATGTCACTACTGTAGGGTCCGGATTTGCCCTGCAACAATGGCCGGGAATTACAAATCTCGAATCATTTGGTTCGTTTATTCAACAAGATTTAATCGATGTTTCCGGGCTTACTACTGATCCATTGAATCCTGACACAGACGGAGATGGATTTATTGATGGATTAGAATTAATGTTCACTGCATGGAACGATACAGCACAGACATGGACTCTTAACCCGTTAGTTCCGGGGGATGGAGCATTTGATGCAGATGATGATGGACTCACAGATGCTCAAGAGTTTTCGTTGGTTACCACTAATCCAATCAATGGTGAAAATCATCCTGTAGATGCACCATTAATGCACATTGATGGAGATTTGAATGATCCTACGCAGAAGGCTCAGCGTGTTTA
>QQSA01000112.1:0-23905 GCA_003602535.1 Candidatus Poseidoniales archaeon | reverse complement strand
ACAGGTGTTGCGAATACATTTATCTCAACTTTGATGGGAATAACAGATCCAACAATGTCAGATACTGATGGTGATGGTATGATTGACGGGTTCGAATATTGGTTTACAAATTGGGATTTAGAAAACAATCGTTGGTCAATGAATCCACTAATCGATTCAGATCAGTGGTTGGATAGTGACCAAGACTCAGTAGATTGTGATCGTGACGGAAACATTTCTTTGGATGAACAGTTTACCAATAAACGAGAATATGAATCTAGAGTTTACGGTAAATTCTCTGAGCGTTTCACGCCTGGAGCATCCTTTATCGGATTTGGAGACGATGCTGTTGATGCCTATGTTGAAGAAGGATATACTGACTTGGAAGCTCGTAGAGAGATATTCAATAATTTCCGAGGTCGAGATGCAATTTCTACAGCAAGAATGGATTTGATTAATGCTGAAGATCCAAATACATTTAATCGCACATTATTTGGTATCTCAGATCCAACATTTTCAGATACTGATGCTGATGGAATCAATGATGGTTGGGAATTTTGTTACGCTGTTTACGGATTGCCTGACCCCACAACTCAGAATCATTGGGCTACCAACCCAGTCAATCCATTTGACGTAGACTATGACCCTGATAGTGATGGTTGGTATGGTAGGACCTCATTCGACACCCCTGCTACTCAGGGTACTTGGGAGAATCGTGTTTTCACTCCATCAGGTGAAGTAATTCAAAATGGAATAGGTGATTTACCATTTACGAATTATATGGAATACCTAAACGGCACGAGACCTGATTTAAACGATTCAGATGGTGATGCAATAACCTTCAACACTGAAGTTAGTGCAGGTGTAGTGATTTCTCATGATCACGACTGGAACCTTTCTGATGGTAGAGAGGTCTTCAAGTATGGAATCAATCCTATGGATAACGATACTGATGGAGATATGCTTCCAGATTGGTATGAATATGAGATGGGATGGAATGAAAGCAATGACAACTTTTCTTCTCGATTAAAAATTGAAGTCCAATGGATTGACCCTGGAACTGGAGGGCCATGTGGGCCGGGTACTCCTGCCTGTCGTCCATTATCCTTAGATGGGGTGATATTATCACGGCCAGAGTTAGGATGGACTTGGGCTACTTTTGACCCTGCAGACCCAGCTGATGCAAATCAAGATCCTGACCAAGACGGTGATTGGGAATGTGATGCAGCTTGTGTTTACACTCCTTATACTAATTTCATGGAATTTTATGCTATAGCTGACCCTAATCTTGACTCTCCAGACTCTGTAAGACTTTCTGGAGAGACTTGGAATGGGTCACCTATAACTGAATGGTGGCAATTCAGGGCTTTCACTCTAGGTCTTGGTGAAGCTACAGAAGATGAAACGAATTATCTTGGTATGAATAAGAAAAATATTGATGACGAAAGCTATGTTTTGATTATTGACGATTTGGATACCGATTACCAAACTATCGATACTGCAGACGATGTAACTCTTTGTTCGGGTGACATGACTTCAGACTGGGACTTATACTATGTTGGAAACACTAATCGGGCACCTGCTGTCGATTTGGGTGAGCATGAATTTGGATGGTATCTGTTAGATCTTGATGGAGACCACATTGCAGAAGGTAGTAATCCATTGAATTGGGATACTGATGGTGATTGGATGGTAGATTGGTTCGAAGTCGATGACGATGAAGAAGATGGTGTTAGAGGAGATTCTTCTCCGATTCGCTACGATAGTAGGAGTCCTTCATGATTTCAGAATCCCCCGTAGGGGGATTTCTGAGGTGACCAGTCGCCGGTTACTTCAAGGCTTATGTCCGACTCGAGGGAGCAGGTGAATCGTCATGTCGAAGAAAATTTCCTCTCGTGCTATGCTGATTATGATGGTCATGCTACTGGCTTTGACACCACTGAGTCCATTTTCTGAAATTTTGGTAGGTGAGGCTGAGGCTTCAGGATCTTCACGGCACATCTACACATTTTCTGATGGAAGTGTTGAGAATATTGCTCTGTTCCAAGGTGGCGCTGACAAAACCACTAAAGTTGCAATTCCAAAGGGTGCTGAAGTTCTAGATGTACAAGTTACGCTATCTGGTGCATCATCTACAGGTTGGTCTCAGGTAACTACTGACACATATGATGAATGGATGGATGGTTCTTCAAATAGGGCAGATTCTAGAAGTGAAGAGTTATCTCTTGGTTTCGATTCAGGAGATACAGAATTTATCTCGCACTCATTAGATGAAGAAGAACTTCCAGGTTCAAGTGCATGGCTCGACAATGGTAGTTTTGCACTCAGACAGCCACATACCTCAAGTGCAAATGAAACACGTTTGAGTAACCAAGTTAGAATGACAAGCTCCAACTTTATGGCTCAAGGTCAAGGTGCTATACTGAGAAATCATGATTGGTTATTCATGTCTACATATACAGGTAGTTCATTCGACAAAGTAGTCAACAGAATGCATCCCAACAATGTGAGTAGGGACATTGTTGTTGACCTTCAACGTGAATCTGCATGTACTCTTCCTCAGGACCCAAGTTCAACATATTACAAGGGTTATGGATTCAGGGATTGGACTATTACTGATGATGAGATGCTGTACGGTATATTTTCTACATACAGATATTCGTATTCAACGACAACTCCTACTCAGCATCTACGAGTTTTAGCAATAGATGTATCAGATGATTGGACTTGGAATTGTATAGATTCTTATGATTTGTCTCCGCAGTATGGCGAATACAACGGAATTTCTTACGATCGTGAATCAGGAAAAATCTGGGTGGCTCATGGGCAACAAAGAAGTTTAGTGTCTTATGAATTCGCAAATAATGGCCAATTTGTTAGGGGTGATGTAAAGTACACCTTTACTGCAGGTTCGAATTCTAATGTCGAATGCGGTAAATCAACTAGCTCAGTTTATGGTTTAACTGTAAATTCGGGAACATTTTACATGCGATGTTTGAAGGGTCAGTATTACCAAGATACCGACCAAATCAGTGTCTGGGCGATCTCAGGTACGTCGACGTCACTTGTCCCACAACCCGGAACAAGAGATATTTCTGCCAAGGGGTATGGATTGTATTATGATGGGGAGAGATTAATCACTGTTGATTCAGGATATTCGACATGGAGTTCTAAGACGTTGTATTACAGAGAATTTGGAATGGGTCTTTCTTATCCAACAACTCCTGCTCCTGGAACAACAACTTGGATTGGGGAAACGATAGAAACAGCTGAAGATGTGCTGGCAGTAAATGTGCAAAACCACTGGTCTGCACCAACTCAGGGTGATAGAGTCGATTACTGGGTAAGTGCTGATAATGGGACACATTGGGAGTCTGTGGAAAAGAATCAGACCATTCATTTTAGCCATCCTGGGAAGCAATTGGTTTGGAAAATGCAATTGATTGGTTCTTCTGCAGTATCTTGGTGGATCTCACTTGAGTATGCTACGTCTTATCATTCGACAGGTGATTGGACAAGTCAGAAAGTATCTACAGGTACCAATGTCGGTAAGGTTAGAGCTGTTTGGTCTGCTGATGAACCGAGTTCTAGTTCGATATCAGTCAAAGTATCAAACGATAATGGCACAAGTTGGGAAGATGCAACAAATAATGTTGAAGTCTCATTTTCAACCCAAGGCGCTGGTAATGAATTACTTTATTCTGTGCTGATGGGAACTAGTGATTCATCGGAGACTCCTAAGGTTGATTCATTCATACTTTGGTATGAAGAAGGATATCCTGATGCTCCACAACTAGATGTTGGCGATGATAACACATGGGACTGGAAATCAATCCTATTCCTGAATGAAAGTTCTGTTGTAGCTTCTGATGATTCGGCAGTAGGCATTGTTGTTTCTGAAACACCAACATTAGTGGACGCTTTCAATAGTCACATTCCAGATAATGGCGTTGGCACAGTGGAAATTCCAATTGCAGTCAAAGCGAACACTCCAGGGCGGGTTAAACTAACTGAACTGGATATTGAATATCGTTTGAAAACTCGAGTGTTGGATGCCAGTTTAGAAGGAGGGCTCATTGCTCCAGATGGTGTTTATCGAAATCTGATAGTTAGACTTGCGCACGGAGATTTAGTAGACAGAGTCACTGAAGCCACCATTGGTCTGAATAATTCTCACGGAGGAAATCCTGCATTCAAATGGGAACGTGGTGATACTTGTAGCGTTGAAGATGATGTAGGTGGAATTGTGTCATTTGATGTAGGAAATTGTACTTCTACATTGGGACCTGAAGGTATTGTTTCTGTTAAGATGCCAATGCGAGTGAATTGGACATGGGACGATGAGCGAAAGATGGAAGCAATAGTTTCGATGAGTGATGATCTAGGTCCACAAATCAATGCTTGGACAACTGACACTTTAGCATTGAATGTCGAGAACGATATCCAATTGGATGGAATGCGTGTTTGGGAAGAAACAGGGAGGGAGTTATATCCTGGTGATTGGGTTAGAGGAGGATTTAACCTTTCTATCAGTGGCGCAATCAACTTTGAAAATTCTGCGTTCTCACCGAAATCTGGCGAATTCGATTTACGAGTAGTAGGACAAAATGTGACATTTGATGGCGACCCTATCGATCAACCATTTGTTTTGCACACTGAAGCTAATCCGGCTTTCGGCCAATACAATATGACTTTCACTTCTCCGATTGAATCTAAACCTGGTGGAATGATTTTGTATGTCGAAGCAATCAATTTGGCCAATGGATCTTCATATGTCAATCCAGGGTACAATACAATCAAGTTGATCTTTGATGGAAATGCACCATTGGTACTATTCGCAAGTCCTGAGATGACTTCTGAAATGCATAAAGGACCACCTTCTCCGGGTGGTCAAGCCATAGAAATTGTAATTCAGGATTCTGTAGATCCTCCTCAAACAGTTGATTTGCATTATTGGGTTGGTTGTGAGGCTGGTGAGCATGGAAAATGTGCTGATACTAATTTCAACGGTATACCTGAATCTTGGGAGTATAAATCTAAAACTCTTACAACTCCTGAAATTTTGTCTGGCGGTTTGAATGTATTCAATGGACTTATCGACGACTCAATGCTAGTACATGGTGATCGAGTAGCATTCTATCTGACTGGAAAAGATGGTCAAGATAATGCTATTGCGATGGGTGGATCTCCTGTATGTGAAGTTGATTCTGGCAACGCATGTTTCGGTCAGCCTGATTGGGATGATTCTCTATCATGGTATGTGATCCGTGAAGAATTTGAACCGATAATCGATATTGATAATTCCACTATTCTTGGGCATGATGATCTAGAACCTCTTCACCCTGGAATTGGATATACCGCTACTTTCGTCGTATCTGATATCAATGGATGGTGGGACGTCGAGTATGTTCAGTTAGCATTAGCAGGAGATTTCGATGACGAAGAAACTTCAATCTATGCTATGATTTCAAAGAATAGTGATGGTCTACCCGAGATAAGTTTGGAGAGTGGTGGTTCAGGCCTTGCTGTCTCTAATCTTTATTCTGAAGCTACTACTGTCCCTGGTAATCAATCTCGATTGATTGTTTCAATCAAATTCCAATTGACTTGGAATTTCCCGGAAATTTGGGATACAGATGGAGAGTCGCATTTTATTCCTAAGGTTTGGATTGAAGACAAACCATGTGGAGTAGATACAGAAGTCCCATGTAATATTCACAAGGCAGGTTTGGGTAATGATCTTTGGAGTCTTGATAACGACTTACGATTTGACACCCAAGACGGACATATCTTGGCCATTGAATTGCGTGATGGAACCAATCATTACAATCCAGAGTTTGATGAAACTTGGATTGGAGCCGGGCAGGCTTTACGATTCAGTGGAAGAGTGCTATTTTCAGAAGATGAAACGCCTGCGCCACCAGGTACATTCAGCATCGAACTAGGGGATTATGAAAACAAATGGACTACAACCAGCCGTGAAGGTGGTTACTTCAACATCGATTTCTTAGTCCCTGACGTACGTAGTGGACACCTCGATCTAAGAGCACAGTTGATTGATTTACCTGGCCTTGCGGAAGATCAATCTGAATTCAAGCCTAGACTTCGTTTGGGAGTTGATAGTGAAAGACCATCAATCAATGCAGTCAGTCTCTCTGGAATTATCTCTGGTGAAGAAATTCCAATTTCATTGACAAATAACTTGCAGGTTATGCTAGATACTCGAGACGATCAAGGATTCTCATTAGATAATCCTGCTGTAATTCATTATCTTGTACGTGCAGGTGAAGCCGAAATTAGTCGAGGTTCTTCGCCTCTTCCAGAAACTATACCTTTCGATTCATCACAATTTTTCTGGACTGGTTACATTGATTTGACCGATAATGGTGCTACAATGCTTCTGCCGTCATATACTCTTGATGTATGGGTAACTGGTTCAGATGCATCAGGAAATCCATATGATGGAGCAGGAAACAGTATCAATGAACCTCTAGCATCATGGCCTTTGGCTTTGACCGGTCCTGACATTAGCCTGCGTTCGGCAGATACTTCATGGGAATGGTCTAACCCGACACCAGAATCTGGAGAGTCAGTCACTCTAACTGTTAAGACGAAGAATACTGGTTCATCTGGTGATGTAACATTTGTTTTGCAAAGATTGGTTTCAGGTGATGATTGGAGTACAGTCTCAACAGTCACAGAAGAAGTTTCTTCGGGTAAAGAAGTGAATTTGATATTAGAAACAACTGCTGATGGAGATGTTGGTGAAACACTCGAATATCGTTTATTGCTACTTGATTCTGGAGTAGAAAAAGAACGAAGTTCGATCACACCGCTGATGATTAAATCAGAGGTTGAACGAGACGGGGAAGCTCTTGCAAACCAAATTGCAGACTCTCAATTATCGGTAGTAATGTATTTGATTGCACTTGGTGCAATGTCTTACGCTGTATGGACAATGGTACAAATGCGTAAAATCAAGCGTGGTGATGAATTGGATGAATCTGATCAAACAGCAGTTGTAGTTGAAAATATGGATGGTAAATTGGTACCAGAAATCGCAGCAGAACCAATGGCTCTACCTTCGCAAAGCCAGAGTCCAATCGTGCAAAATAATGCAGTTGCGAATGTCCAAGCTGGTAATGTTCCTGGAATTCCACCAATTCCTCCTTCTGGATTGCCTGCTGGCTGGACTATGGAGCAATGGTCCCACTATGGCCATCAGTATCTTGAAACTTTACAATCAAAGTGAAGGTGGGCAAATGTCTGGTCCTGATTCTATGGTGACCTTGCAAGAGAGAATGGTAAATTTAGTCAACCAATTGAATATGCCAGTATTGGAGTCAAGTATGGTTATTTCAAGATGGACCAATCGTTTGTTGAAACAATTGACCGATCATTCTAGCAATATCCCTGACAATCTTGCACACGCCTGGCCACTTGATGTTGACCCTGTAGAGAGTAATTCAACATTTGATTTAGAAAAAGCATTATCGCTTGTAGATAGAGATCGAATGGATATTTTTGATACATTGATTCGAGTGACTTTAGAGGAAGAGGAAATGTTGGTAAGTGATGCATTAGGAGTAATACGTTCATGGGAGCACTTGGTAAGAACTCAGTTGTCACAAGCATCAGGTCCAGGTCAGTTATTTAGTCCAACGAATATTCCCGATGACTTTTAGGTGATTTTATGCGAAACTATCTTGTAATTGTATTATTCTTAACTTCAGCAATTTCGGGTTGTTTTGGAGATGAATCTAGTGATGAAGAAGCTAGAGGTATTCCTGGCGGATTGGCACTCGCATGTCTGCAAGATGACAAATTCGAAAAAATGAATATTCATTTTCTTTATGAGGAAGGTTACGAGCCAGTAGCAATGGATTTGGCAAAAACTCGTCTGCAGGAAGTCTGCGACAAACCTGGTGGAATCAAAATAATGTCAGAGCAAATTGATTTCAAAATAGATTCCACATGGGATGCTGATGATGTTCGGGATGCTAGATGGAAACATGGGGGAGATGCTATGGATTCTAACACATTAAATTGGTATTTCCTGTTTCCCTCAGGGACTTATACCAACGCTGATACATTGGGTGTAGCAGTAGACGCATCAACTATTGCAATCTTCAAAGATTCGGTTGAAGAAGCAGAAGGTTTCCTTGGTCGACCATCAAAAGAAGAGGTAGAGCGAGCTGTTACTATACATGAAGCAGGACATTTACTGGGTTTGGTAAATTTAGTATACCAATCGCCAATAAATCATGAAGATCCAAATCACAAAGGCCATTCTAATAATGAGGATTCAGTCATGTATTGGGCCATAGAAAGTACTGATATTGGTAACTTCATCACCGGTAGTATTCCTGATGAATTCGATGATGATGACAAAGCGGACCTACGAGGAATGGCAGATGGGTCACTAGAATGCGAAGACCAACTTTGGTCATGATGTTCCTTCTGAAACGATAGTGCTAGAGTCGCTCCATGCATCAAAAATCGACCACAAATAGAGTAAAACCCATAGCACCAAGGTAAATGCTAATGGTATTTGCAATAGGAACCAATCACGCCCTTTACCATGTTTTTTGTTGAAATGTTGACCCAAAAAGAGGAATGGAACTAGAGAAAGAGCGATTGCAAAAATCGGCCGCATTGCTCCCCAAACGCCAACTCCTGCAGTTATTTCATGCCATATTGTCTTACTAACTGCCAGAGAATCGAGTTCAGGTTCATCTACAGGTGCGACGACCTCAATGACATCCTCATCTTCCACCATTAGAGAGTCGTAGAAGTGAATGCTTGTCAATGTGGCGACGCAAATCTCATTCAAGTGAACATATCGGAACAAACATGGAAGGACGGGTATTGGTTACTGGGTTCGGTGCATTTGGGGCCCACAGTGCCAATGTTTCAGAGTATGTTGCCAGTTTATTGGATTCTGAAGTGGTTCGCAACCATATCATTGAATCGTTAATTCTCACAGTCGACGAATCTGGTTCAAAAAGAGTTTCTGAGTTGATTAAAACTCAAAATTATTCGGCAATAATGCATATCGGATTGGCAGAAAATTCAACCCGTCCAAGAATTGAGATTAGAGCTAAAGATATTCTAGATTTCAGAATACCTGATAATTCAGGCAGGCTGGTTAAGAATTCGCCAATTAGCGGTGAAGGTGATTTATTTTCGACAATCAATCCTGATGATTGGGATATTGAGAATATGATTGATTCACCAGTCATCAGCAATGATGCTGGAGAATATATTTGCAATGAGACATTGTATCGTACACTTTCAGCCTTAGATGGAAACACACCTTGTTTCTTCTTGCATTTACCCTTGAGTCAAGAAAATCCTGAAGGTTTAGCCTTGCAGTGTATTGATCGGATGTTAAGGCCACCTTGTATTGATGTAGGTGCAGGTGCGATTATCGAAAATGAGAAATTTTTGGCAGCAAGAAGGGCGCCCAGTGAAAAACATGCAGGCTGGTGGGAATTTCCTGGCGGCAAATTCGAACCTGGTGAAAATGCGGCTCAATGCTTAGAACGCGAAATTATGGAAGAATTAGAACTCGAAGTAGAGGTGGGCTCTGATATTGGAATCTGGATTTTTGACCATGGAGACGTAGTTGTAAGACTACATGTGATGGAATGTCGAATAAAATCAGGGGAGATGAAATTACATGTTCATGACAAAGTAATATGGTGCGATGGACCCAATGAAGTTGAATGGTTAGGGCCTGATCAGGAAATTGCAGAAGCCATCAGTGCCAGGTTACAGCTTCGCCCTTCTCATCCATAGTGAATTCATCTCCTACACTACGGGGTATATCTTCTCTGCCAGAATGCCAAGTTGCAGCCTCGAGCCAATCATCGAGATTTTCTCCACCGATTTCAACAGTAATAACTCCTCCCAAGGGGTTGTCTCCAGGGAGTGGAAATGCTACTTTACCTTCCATTGCGGCTTGTCTCGAGATGTGAAAAATTGTGCCACTTGAATCCAAGTTCTTGGACATGAAATCAAGTGATGTGTCTAGTATTGCTTGCTTGTGGATTGAATCAAGAAAAGTATCGAGTGGTACTCCTTCAGATGCTAAAATATCATCTTGTTCAGTTGGAAAGTTCGGTTTATCAGGTAGGCCGCATGTGAACTCTGGGAATAAATTGAGAATTGCATCCAACACTAATTGTGGTTCATCTGCACCTGTTAATTTAGTAGAAACCAGGACCGTCAATCCTTCATCAACTCCAGTGAGTTTCAATCTCGGCATACCACTCCTAGAACCCCATGGTCAATGAAGTTGACAGGCCAACCTTCACATTCTTTGTCCAAATAGGGGGCGCTATGGAAGTTCGGGTGTGTGCAGTTATACCCGTTCTTAATGAGGAGCAATTTATTGCAAGATGCATTGATAGTCTTCTTTCTCAAACAATGCCCGTACAAATATTAGTTTTAGATGGAGGGTCAACCGATAAGACATTAGAAATCTTAGAGAGTTATGGTGATTCAATCAAAGTTATTGACAATTTAGGCAAGAGAGTTTCACAAGCTAGAAATTTGGCCTTAGAGCATATTGAAAACGATATTACTCATTGTTTAGAAATCATTGGACATTCTTGGATTGATTCTAATCACGTAGAAGTTCGAGTAAAAGATATGATTGCATTAGAATCAAAATTGGGAATAAAAGTTGGGGCTATCGGATGCATAACCAAATCTGGAGATTCAGAAGAAGAAATTTCACAATGGATTGAAGGAGCACTTGCATCGCCAATTGGTTCAGGAGGAGGCCAGTTCAAGAATTTCAAAGGCAGACATAGGACCAATGTTCCAGCTTTTTGTCTACACAGAGTTGAGGCATTGAAATCAGTAAATGGTTGGGATGATCGTTTCATCACCAGTCAAGATAGTGACTTATCGATGCGTTTACTAGCTGAAGGATGGGAACTTTGGCGTTCAGATGTATCCTGTGTCTATATGCACAAACGTTCGTCTTTGACAAAGTGGTGGAAAATGTGTCATCGCTATGGCTTTTGGAGAACGAAAGTTATTTTGAAACATCCAAAAAGATTGGATTTCAAAGAATTGTTACCTGCAGCCGGATTAATCCTGATTTTCGCTCTTCCTCAATGGTGGTGGGCTCCGGTAGCATATGCTGCCACATTGATGTTCATGGGTGCACTCTACACGCCACAAAAGGGTACTTTGGCATCTAGAGTAAGATCCATTCTGGGTATCCCATTATGTCTGCTAATCTTGCATACTGCATTCACATTAGGATTATTCGATGGTCTATTCCGTACTGGTAGAGCGCCAAACGACCGCTCATGATACACAAACCTTCATTGGTAAAAATGAATAGAGGGAATTAGATGACAAGACAGTCAACGGCGATTATACTTCTTTTCACACCGGCTTTAGTTCTCAATGTATTGAGATTTATTGTCACTCCATTAGGTGACATGATGTCTGTGTCGATTGAATTAGACATTGTTCTCCATGTAATAGCCTTCGTTATTGGATTTATTTTGTATCGGAAAACCAGAGTTGTTAGAGACCACGAGTGGCAAAGAAGTCGTGCGGTCAAAGCAGTTGGTGACCAATTCAAAGCTGAAGAAAGTGGTGTTTGGGAAAGAGATGTAGCTATGGATACTCAGTTATCAGTAGAAGTTCAGACCAATCTACATAGGAAAGTTTCAGAGGTTACAGGATCGGTTTCTTCTGTTGAACAAGAAGTAGATTCTGAGGTTGAAGTTGAAATGTTAATTGATTCTGAGCATGTTCGTAAGGCACAAGCCCGGGTTTCTGGAAACGAACAATTCGATGATGAAGGGGTGCATGCAACGATTGGAGCAGTTACTAAGACCTCACCTATGGACTCATTTTTGGATTGGATTGCTTCACTGAGAGGGCGTGATCGTAAAGCCGAAAGAGAAGCTAGAAAATCGGCTTCATTGACAGCAAGGAGTAACAACGCTCCCGTTATTGCACAGCGTCCAATTGCTCCAATTGAGCCTGTGAAATCAGAAGCAAGGCGTAAGGCACCAATGGAAATGATTTCTGTTACTGACACAGGCGTAGAGACCGTAACAATCAATGAAGAAACCAACGAGATCAGTGCTCCAGTTGTCCAGGAAATGTCAATCGAACAAATGGCGTTTGGTACGTCAATGCCTAAGGGTGTAACTACGGCTTCACAACCTGGTTTTTCACCTCAGCCCTCTTGTAAGGTATGTGGCGCATCCAACCCAGTTGGAGAGCGTTTTTGTGTAAATTGCGGCAGTGACATTTGAATGGTTTTAGCGTTGGACTGAATAACCCCCTCCTCCCCCCATAGTTTACTCGAGGTGGTCAATATGTCTGATAAGAGGGACTACTACGATGTTCTTGGAGTCTCTAAAGAGGCTGACGCAACCGAACTGAAAAAGGCATTCAGATCTCTCGCTCGGAAATACCACCCTGACAAGAATGATTCACCTGATGCGGATGAAAAATTCAAAGAGATTCAAGAGGCTTATGCGGTACTTTCCGACAATGACAAACGAAGAAATTATGATCGCTTCGGTCACAACAGTCCAGGGGGGTCGCCCTTTGGACCAGGTGGTTTCCAAGGATTTAATATCAACTTGGAGGATATACTCGGTGGGGATTTCTTTTCCAGTATGTTTGGTGGTAGGAGTAGTCGTACCTCTAGATCTCAAGGCCATGACATTTTAGTTCGCCATGAAATTAATTTGGAAGCGGTTTTAGAAGGCGGTAAAGACGAATTAGAAGTCGATCTACCATCTATTTGTGAGGATTGTCAAGGAACTGGTGCAAAAGACGGAGTTACCAAACAATGTCGTGAGTGTGATGGTGCTGGTCAAGTAAGGGTTCGTCAGCAGATTGGTCCATTCGTACAGGACTCAGTTCGTAGTTGTCAGAGTTGTGATGGCTCAGGACGAACTTATGATTCCAGATGTAAGTCATGTTCAGGTGATGGTATGCAATCGGAATCTCAAGTTTTGAGGTTTTCAATACCGAAAGGAGCTCAAGACGGTACTAGGTTGCGCATGCGTGGTAAAGGTCAGCCTGCACCTAATGGAAGAGGTATTCCTGGTGATTTATTTATTCAGTTGGTAGTTGAAGAACACCCTTGGTTTGAAAGAAATGGCATGGACCTAATAATGTCATTACCACTTGGTTTTACCGCATTAGCATTGGGATCATCGGTAAATTTGCCACATATCGATGGTAAGGATTTGGTAATCAAAGTCCCAGCAGGGACAAATTCTGGCGATACTATCACAATTTCTGGGCGAGGACTCCCGTCTGGAAGAGGTGTTGGACGAGGAGATGTCGTAGTGTTATGCAAGTTACACATGCCTAAAAAGTTCGACAAAGGAACAAAGAAAATTCTCGAGAGTATTCGTGAAAACCTAGATGGTAAATCAGATTTGATGGACAAAATTATCTCTGATGCAAACGATAGAAGAAATTGATCACTCTTCTGATTGATTTACGCTTCTATACATCGTTCTGACCGGTTTTGCAGCCATTGGTTCACCGTCGACTATTCCTGAAATGTGGATGTCCAGTGAATCGCTCTTACCTTCTAGTTCGACTTGGATGAAACTGCGTGAGTTTTGTGATATGGAATCCAAGAATATTTCAGAACCACGAGTCAATAATTTTGGTTCTACACCTTTCACATTCCATGGTTCACCTTCAGGTGCCTCAAACCTAAGAGCTGCAACATTCCAGTCACATTCCTTTGCACATACTCCTATCAATAGTGACCAGGTATTTATTGGATTATCTTCCTTATTCATTGACCATATCGCAACATCGATTCCTGTGGTGAAATGTCTAATTTCAGTATCACCCCATACCTCTAGTGCTTTCTCCCACTCAAGAGATGCGACTGCTCTAAGTGCTCTAGTCAAGTCATTCTTCGAGTAATCATCTTCTTGGAGTTTGGAAGTTAGCCATTCCAAACGATTTTTTTTACTGGCGAACTCTTCGGCGAATTTCTTTTCTTTTTGAATAAAAATATAGAATGCAATGAAAGGTAAAATCAGAATTAAACCGATTAGCCAGTAGAATACATTTGCAGCGTCTTTGACCGCTTCTGAAGCAGGGAACCATGGTTCATCACCCTCATCAATAACTGCAGTAGTTACCCTAATTCTCCAATCAATCGATTCCGCATTTTCATCTACCGCTGAACTTCCGTTTAGATGCTCGATTTTGATGAAATGTGTCCCTAGACCTACATCGAGTGAAAGTCTAATCTTATCCATCGAATAGGTGGCGCTGACCTCGTTCAATTCAGTCCAGGTTTCTTGATCCATATCCCAAATGGTCACCTTCATTTCATAAATGTCGCCTTCAACAATTACATCCACCAGATGAATAGATTCATTCCATCCTGTAGTTTCTACTCTCAGAATGTCTTGGTAATCTCCCATGTGCAATGTCAATTCACCAAATTCAACATCTCCATTCATCTCGATTAATGGGTATGATGAATTATCACTTTCAGAAGAAATAGGGCGATATCCAGGTGCATCTCTCTCCCAACTTGCATCGAAATGCTGGTGATGAGACATAGATGATGTCCAAGAACAATTACATTCCCATTGGAATTCAATATATTCGATGTCATCAATCCCATTTATCCTGTCATTTACCGTTACATTATTCCAAGATGATTCGGAACTAGAATAAACATATCTGTATCTCAATTGAACCTCTTCCAAACCGTTGCTTGTTTCTGATTTTGTAATGACTAAGGATTCATCTCCTCCGAGGTTATAGTAAAATGGTGGATTTCCTATACCGTGAATATTTCCTAAATCATCTATTGGATTGATAGTGTTTGTATCATATAATTCACTATGTATTGACCAAACAGTTCCTGGACTAGGACTACTAACTGAAACAACAATTCTGCCATCTTCATCGATTGGTTGGTAATGAATATATGTCTCTCCAATCGAGGTATTTAATGGCAATTCAAAAATACGACCTAGGGGTTCTTCATTGTCGCTTTGAAAGTGTAAATCAACGTTTATTCCAGCTGATGCAGCTACCAATTGCAATGCAAGTATTTGGCCAGATGAAGCATTGATTGCGAAAATGTCAAAATCAGAATCATCTATCAATTCACCAGTATATCCCTGACCTTCGCATGGATTTGCCATTCCGTCTTGTGAACAAACTTGAGGTTCTATTGCTGTAAACATTTCAGATGGAATAGGTCGAATATCCGGCATGTCTTCCGAAATTGGAATGACTCCCTGACAACGGCTACTATCTGAATAATCGATTGTGTGATTCTCTGCTGCTAAATGAACTGTGAATGTGCTATCGTTGGCGATTTCTACCCCGGTGCTATTATGGATGCTAGCCCATGAATCTTCACAATCCACCCACGCAGTGCCGTCGCTAGTTAGTACGGTGACAGAACTTGCTGAACTAGCGATTGGCACAAGAATTAGGATTGCCAGTAGACAGGTCAGAGGCCTTCCCATACTTGGGGCGGTTCACTCATCTGCCTTCAAATCATTCAAGACCAGTATACCTCCAGACCCTATTCATGGCAGGATTGGGTCGGACAGTATTGGCGCGACACCGTATGTCCCGCCTTTGGGGATTAGGTGATCGTTCGAGTCCTTCTTCGAAAGCACCGGGGCTTGTTTTGAGTTCTGGTGAGGACATAGATGTCATTTGGGCTCCATTTTCTACATCTAGTGATGGTTCGATACCTCGAACAATAAAATTGGAATCACGTGCCCCTTTTGCACCATGGGAAAGTTCGGATAATGGCCCCACTCTTAGTGCCAGTATCGGACATGTTCTTCCTCCTTCGTTGGATGAAGCTGATGCGGGCGAAGTCGCATCCAAGGGAGATCTTCTGCCAATCTCTTGGCAATCTCTAAATCATGATGAGGAATTATTGAATCCATCTTTGAATCCTCATGTAGTGGTTTTAACAGATGCCCTGCAACTAGCTAATCGTCCAGGTAAACTCGTACAGGCTATTCATGTAATCAAGCGAAGATTTCCTGGGGCTTTATTGTGGGCTCCTGGAATTGGCGGGCCTGATAATTGTGCTGTATTAAGTTGGTTTGGAATCGACTTATTCGATACTACAAGATCGAAGCAAGCAGAGTCTCATGGTGCGGTTTTGACTTGGAATGGTCCAAGGTATCTTTCTGCTAATGAGCCAATTATTGACCATTGGCAACACGCTCTTGCCGAAACACGTTCGGCTATCGAAAACAATTCTCTTCGTGAATTGGCACAGTCTCAATCACTATCTAGTCCTAGACTTGTAGAGCATATGCGTAATTTTGACAAAATGATGAATAGAGAATCAGGTTTTTTATCACAGGTGGTTCCTGAATCAACATCACTTAGGATACACAGTGTGGAGTCTCATGATGATCCCATAATCGTTGATTGGGTTGATTTCATTACCAATGAATATCAATCTCCTTCTGGCTTAGATGACATTCTAGTACTGCTTCCTTGTTCAGCACGCAAACCATATTCATTTTCTCGAAGTCACAAGTCTTTCCACAGAGCGATGAACCACAATGCTGCTCATGAAGTGATGGTGACCTCTCCTTTAGGATTAGTTCCAAGAGATTTAGAAGAGGTTTGGCCAGCTGGACATTATGATATTCCTGTCACAGGAGATTGGACTCAAGATGAAATAATTCGAGTTACTAAGATGATTGATTCATTAGTTGCTCGCAATAATTACCGTGTAATAATTAATCATTCAGGCATGGAATACGATTGTGAAGTTCCAGTAATCGACACACGAATTGGTGAATCTGCAACTTCAAATTCTGCACTGAAGAGATTGGGTGAAGCCGTTCAAGAAAATATGCGAGTCAAGAGGAGGAGTGGTGAAACGATGAATCTTGATAAGTTCCGTTCTGTGGCAAGATTCCATTATCTAAATGATTCATGGTTAGAAGGTGTTCAAGTCCGTGGCCGCTTCCCTAGATGGAAGGTTTTGAAGGATGATGTACAAATTGCAATGTGGGCTCCTGAAAGAGGAGGTTTTTCACTATCAAAAGCTAGTATCCCGATGTTGGATTCACTCAATTCGCTCAAACGGGTGCACTTGAAGTCAGATATCAAGTGGAAAGGTGACATTAACCTCGCAATCTTGGAATCTTATGATAATTCAATACGTGCTGGTGAAGATTTACTAGTCATGCAAGGCTCGCAGTGCCTCGGTTCTGCGCGAGCCACCGCTCCCGGTTGGGAGTGGGAAGGAACTCCAGGGCGGCTCGCAAAAATGCATCAAAGACTGTAAAATCACAAGTTTGTTCATGCGTAGCGGTTAAGAATGGGAGATAGGTCGGCGGAATGCTCGGAGGCATCCATTATGGCACGTATGTACGCTAAGAGGAAAGGTAAGTCCGGTTCCACAAAGCCACACAATGAGACCGCACCAGAGTGGTCTAACACAGATTCAGCAGCAGTTACTGAACTCATTATCGAGTTAGGTAAGGCAGGACATTCTTCTGCAGTAATTGGTACAATTCTACGTGACCAGCATGCAGTTCCAGATGTTCGATCAGTTCTTGGTGGAAAGAGAATTTCTTCAGTACTTGCTGAGAATGATATCGGCGGTTCTTACCCAGAAGACATGATGAACCTAATGCGCAAAGCAGTTGGAATCATCAATCATATAGGATCTGGAAATCACAAAGACTTGCACAACAAGCGTTCTCTAGAACTTACAGAAGCAAAGATTCGCCGTCTTGCTAAGTACTACATTAGCGAAGGTCGCTTAAATTCCGATTGGAAGTATAAGCGTGACGAACTTCGCTTGATGGTTGAGTGATTGATACTCAACTTGATGAACCACCTCGAGGTGTCTCGGCTGGGGAGAGAATGAACAATCTGCTTCAGTTATCGATTTTTTCTACTATCAAAGACATGTTGGTAGAGATTTCTGAAGCAGTTCAAAATGCTAAACTGATTCAATTAATGGCTCCTGCCGATCTTGATGGGATACTTGCCCTCTCACAATTAGAAGCGTCTTTTCTAGATAATTCAATTCATTATCGGCGTAGGGTTTTAGCTCCTCGTAAGCATGTAGGGAGAGACCATGTCGAAGAATTACCAGATGTAGATGGGCTAATTATTCACATTGATCCTTTTAGTGAATCTCGTTCTACTTTAGAAATCGGTAAAGACTTGATTAGCATTTTTCCATTAGCAGTTGAACTAAGTTTTCCTGATTCAGAAAAGATTCACCATGGTGCAATCGATTGTGTCGCAATTTGTGCTGCAATTTCAGCCATAATTTCACCTGAAGGAAATAGAGTGCGTAAGCAACGCTCCATGGCTATCGCTGGTTGCTGGCTTCGTCAAGGTTTGGATACAAATTATGATCCAGTTATGTCCCTTCTCAGGGACCACCTTGACTACGAAGGTTCTATCGACATAAGACCACTTCCCGAAGTTAGCAATCCCGCACCAGGCATGATACCTGGTTTATCTGAGAGAATGTTGAAACGTCTTTCTAAGGGTTGGGAAAAAATGGATGTTGATGCAAGGAGTGCGGCGATTAGTGAGTTGGTATTACCTGCATTACGAGAAGATGGTATTTCGACTATGAGAATCGAAGAATTAATTTGGCATCGAGCAATGATTCCAGGGCTTGAATCTGATATTGCTAGTCAATTACATTTGGCAACACAAAACTGGCCCAATGACTCTGATGAAGCACGAGTTCATGCCAGCGGAATCGCAGATTCATTGATTATGAATGGTCATTTGTGATCATTCAACAATTTTCAAAACTCGTCCACAACCGCTGCAAGGAAGGCGGAATGGCCTTTGTTCTGATGTTATCGGATTGGGTGTGCTACATGCAGGGCACTCAATTATTGGATAATCATTTTTCGGAGGCTTAACCCCTCCCGAATTTTTCCTTCTAGGACTGGCGATTGCTGTTAGAATCCAAATTGTAACAGTTATCGCGGCTATTGCGCCTACTGTGAACGGGGAATATGCTAGATACAAGGCCATTAGATTTGCAGGTACTAACACCATCTCAATCCATAATGCGCTTCGTCTTTTTGTTCTGGTCATCTTAAGTGCAAACCATAGCCCTCCCAGTAGTATCGCCAAAGTTGTGATACTCAGAGTCAATGGTGCATTCAATGGATTAGAAGTAGGCATTGCACTGAATGTGAAAGTAGCACTGGGCGATAATTCTGGAGCTCTAATCTGTATAGTTTCTCCAAGGGGTGTTCTTCTTTGAGTCAGCTCCAAGGAGTCATCACCTGTAATTGTGGGGCTAGTAAAACTTGACATTAGGCTAGTTCTAATGTCCACAGATAAATCTACACTTGACCATACAGGAGTCGGCTGAACTCGAACGAAATTACGTAGTAAGGTAGTGACTTCATTAGAGTCTAGTATTTGCAAGGTAGTGATTGTCAACATTAATGGATGCTTGTCTACTTTGTTCTCGCCCATTAGGTCAACGTCAAACGAAATTTTTTCTAGTTCATCAACGTCGCTTCTGATCATTTCTTCTAATTCTAAAAACATACCATCATTCATGTATGTTACAGCTAAGGTTGGCATTAGATTCTCAAATTCGCTTTTCTCTATGTCATCGATAATACGATTTCTTCTATCTTCTTCCTTCACCAAATCAGATTGGAATATTTTTAGAGGTTGCGAAAGTGGTTCTTCGCTACCTATGTTATCCATGCCCCAACGCATCCAATATGCAACTTCATCATCTATTGTGAGCTGAATTACCCTTTCCAGTGTAAGGTATTCTTCGTTAGTAGATAGGTTGAGACTCATTTTAGCGATTAAAGGAGAACCTTTCCCATCAGTAACTAATGGTTCTTCATTAGGATAGAAAACTCCGCCTCCGCCAGTACCGTCATCAACAGTAAATATCTCGAAACCAGTACTTCCTGATAGAGTAGGTGTCCCGCTTTGTAATTGTATGCTGGCACCTATTGTGATATTCTGTTGACCTTCAATTTCAGAAGTCCAGGTCCAAGTAAGACGGACGTAATCTCCACTACTTGTTTGGATCGGGTCTCCCCCTAACTCGATACCATTTACACTGGCTTCGAGGCTATTTGCATGTGCTGAAGTCATTTGCCCAAATGGTGATGCAACGATGACTGATACATAGACATCCATTCCTTCAGTAACTGGTTCATCAATTACTAAATCCACTAAAGGTAGATCTGCATTAATCGATGAATCATCAGATTCTCCTCCCCATCTAAATGTTAGTCCTGCATCAGGGCCTGGGACACTAAAGAAGATAGTTTGAGCCTCAAATGTCACACCCACTTCACTTGATGATGAAACAGTCCCTGCTTCGACATCAATGTTGATTGATAATGTACCTTCGCCAGTCAAGAATGAGTTGGTTTGGTCAGTAGTTCCAGTGTAGGTTTCTCCTCCCAATTTGACTTTCACACTTGCATTAATCTGAGCCCCACCAGCACTTGCAATTTCATAATCGATTCCGAATTCCCATGTTGATGATGGATAATTTCCACTCCAAGCAGGGCTAATCGACCATTTTGCAATTTCTGTTTGCTGCTGAACAGCATCAGTAATCACGGCTTCTTGGGACTCAAAATCTATGTTGAATGGAGTCATGCTACCAGAATTAGCAGGTCCCCTGAGAAATAAATCGACCTCGCCGGATTCGCAGCAAACTTCGACAGAATCTGCTCCGACTGGGCTAATTGGAATGCTAGAGAGCAGTAAGATTGCGCACAGAATTAGGGGTCTTGTTGAACGCATATCTCAATCCCTAGGGTGCTCTGTTAGCCCCACCCTCTTCAAAACTGTGGCCAAATGAGCGCTGAAGTGCTCAAAGCGCTTTCTCTAATAGGTCGCCGAGTTCTTTCTCAAACAGTCCAACCAGTGCTTCTCCTACTTCGCCTTGCAAATCCTCTGGTAAAATTCGTAATCCCAATTTTGCAGCAGCTCTACTAGCTTTTAATTCAGCATATACTGACCTTGCTTTTGCATTGAAATAATATGATATTGCCTCTTTAAGTTCTGCTTTTAATTCTTGATCAGCCTCGACTTTATCACGAATGTAGGTCTTGATTTCATCTTTGACTAAATCACGTACTGCTTCAATCATGATATCCTCAGTTGCCATCAGTTCTTTTACCTGCGACCCGAGGCTACCAGTGAGTAACTTATCGATTGCCATGATGCCTCGTATACGCCAAACATCTTGAATCCATCTATCGAAATAATTGAAAGTCGTCTTTACTTTCAACTTTCATGGAGTTCTCTACTATAGGGTGTGAAGATTCTTTGGACGAAGCAAAAGTGAGACTTGAATCAGTAGATGCGTTAATCGTTTGGGGTAGCGATTCGATAATTGGTGTCCTAACTTCCATACACATGGAAAGAGGCGGAAATTGTGGTGAAGTCTGTGAATTGGATATTTTAGTTGATCCAAGTAAAGATGAAATCAAAACTAGAATGCCAATATTTGTCGTTACTACCGATAATGATGAACCAGTCTCAGTTAATCATGGACCATGAGTAGTCCATTTTTTTCTATGATGGCGTATCCTATTCGTTCCAGTTGAACGATAGTTCCCACCGGGTATGAATTGGATTCGAAAATTCCTTCTACAGTAACAAGATCTTGTCCAGATGCTATTGTCAATATCGATGGTTCCCCCCCTGCAACCCAATGCACAACACTTCGCTTATCGCTTCTATCAATACTTTCTACTCTTCCATTTTCATCGATATCGCAAAGATCTTTCAGACGAAGTGGTTTGCCTGAATCTTCTTCTTCAATCCATACTCCTTGGTCGATTGAAAATTGTCGGGGAGGCATTTCAGTATCGGAGTGTGATTGAATCAGCCCTTCTTTAGGGAAATCTCCCTCCAAGTAAATCGGGAATGCGTTACGCACGAAAGCTAGTCTGGGGGCATTAATGTCGATAGCCTTTGTATTGTGTGAGTACAATGTAGATAACGGAACTGCAATATCTTTCTGAGTTAACCCCAATTCTATCCAAAATGCTCTCAGTGCTTCTGGTCTAATTCCTCTTCGAGATAAAGCAGACAGAGTTGGTAGCCTTGGGTCATCCCAATCACTAAACTTACCAGATTCGATATCCTTCTTCATCTGTGATGTAGAAAATGCTCCAAATTCATGCACTTTGACGCGACCCCAATATATCGTTTCAGGATATTGCCAGCCAAAGTGAGAATATAGCAAGGTTTGCTTTCTTGTGGAATCCATCAAATCTTTGCCTCGAATAATATGAGTTACACCTTGCAAATAATCTTCGACAGCAGATTGGAAATCCAATAATGGCCAAACTCTCCATCGATTGCCAACTCTTGGATGTGCATTTGTTTGTATCCTTGCAGCAGGCCAATCTCTCAATGCTGGATTTTTCAAAGTCATATCAGTTTTCACTCTAAGAACAGCATCTCCCGGTTGGTATCCTTCAGGGTCATTCATTTTCATCCATCTGTTCAAATTAGTTTCGACATTGTTGTCACGGCAAGGGCATTCAGTCATGTTCACTCTATGTTCTTTGAATGCTTCTGCAGAACATGTGCAAACATATCCAAAACCACCGTCTATCATTTTCTTTGCATATTGATGATATTGTTCCATTCTTTCGCTAGCAATTACGATCCTATGTGCTGGGAAACCACACAACCACTCTTGTTGAACAGGTATCGATTCATAGGCTTCTAACATAGGTGGCTTGACTGTAGTATCTGTGTCATCAAATCGTAATATCAATTCGCCACCCAAATTCTTGGCATACTCTCCGTTTATCACTAAACCTCGAGAATGACCAAATGACAGAGGGCCATTTGGATTTGGTGCGAATCTAAGAACAGGTTTTCTCCCATTTAAATTAGGTAATTCAGGTAACCCTTCCCGACGCTTTTGCACTTTCCGTTCTAGTAATTTAGGAGCTTCTTGCTCAAGGATTTTCTCAATAGACTCAAGTCCATCTTCTTGTGCTTTCAGATTAGCTTCTGCCACAGCTTTAGCAACCAACGGAGCAATGAACTTACCATATTGGCGTAAATCTGCACGATTACCCATTATTCGACTTATTACGGAACCGGCTTGACCCTTTCCATCATATTGCAAACTGTTTTGCAATGCAAGGTGCCGAATTAGGTCAGAAGTTTCCTGGTCCGGTTGCCACTCCATGGTAGGGCGTGGGGCCTTTACTTATTCAAAACAAGGTTTGTTGGCGTGCATTTGGGCGTGGAGGGGGAGGATGTCCCAATGCATTTTCAACTGTTTTCCAGGACCATCTGAGACAATCATGTGGTAAATCTCCCTTGACCAATTCTAAAACAGCAGATTTGGTTTTGGGATCAGATGGGTATCCACTGCCAATATCCATTCCTAATTCCTCCTTTATGTCCTCGATTATTCTATCCCTTGTGACTTTTGCAATTATACTTGCAGCACTTACTTCTGGATGATTTTCATCAGCCTTATGTTCAGCATTGCAATCTCTGTTAACCAATCTTGAAACATTTTGAGCGAATCGCTCCACATTAACATCACAGGCGTCTAACATTACATCACCATCTGGCATTTCAGCCAATGCTTCTGAGAATAATTTGACTTCGAGTTTGTTAAGATTATCTGAATTGTCGATTCTTTCCGGGTGGCAGATAACGACTCTATGTGTCATTTTTATGAGAATATCATACAGCTCATTACGCTTTTTTTTGCTAAGGAATTTTGAATCCTTTACACCAAGGTTCTGCAAATATGAGTTTGATTCAGAAGCGAAAGCACACACAACCAGTGGCCCTATCACAGGACCTCTGCCCGCCTCATCAACTCCAATTTTCATAATATCACTTACAAATCTAGATCATCTAAATCCAACATACTTGG
>QQSA01000111.1:11142-17349 GCA_003602535.1 Candidatus Poseidoniales archaeon | reverse complement strand
AATATGGAAGCTTGGTGGAGAGAAGTAGTACCTTTATTGGAGTGATTATATGGACCTGAGGCACGACCTGAATTCCGCAGTATCTCCGGGTAAACCAGGTTCCGCAATTTATCCAGATTCTCCTTTAGGAGAGGATGTTGATGGGATACCAACTGGTAGAGATGTCGAATGGGTTCCATTGGTTGATTATCGAAGAAATGGTGTATCTGAAACGACAATACACGGTGCTGTTGCTTGGAGCCATGGCGATGAAGTAATACATTCATTCGGAGGAAATGTTCTTTGTTATGGTCGTTCGATGATGAAACCATTTATGCTGAAGGCATTCACTAAAGAATTAGAAAACCATACATGGGAACAAAAAGCGATAGCAGTAGCAAGTCATAATGGAGATACAGAGCACGTAGCTGCGGCCCAATCGTTGCTTTCTGAAGCCGAATGGCCACTAATGCTCACACCTGTTGATGTTCCATTGATTCAATTCGGACGTCAAGTTAGACGCCCCCGTAGATGGTATCACACATGCAGCGGTGAACATGCAGCAATTCTTGCTGGTTGTCGGGCAAAGGGCTGGAATCGCGCAGGATACACTTTACCGAATCACAAAGTATTCCATGCATACATGGAACAACTCAGGAGATTTTTAGGAGAAGATTGGACTCCACAAAGAATCGCAAAGGATGGATGTGGCTTACCTACTGTTTCGAATACTGTTTCGGAATTAGCTAAAATTTATGCTGGATTAGTTAGAGACAAAGATTCAGACTGGATTTGGGAAGCGATGTGTAAGTACCCTGATCTTGTAGGAGGCTTCAATCGACTCGATTCTACCATCTTGAAAATAGGTAATGGTAAAGTAATTGCCAAAGAAGGTGCTGATGGATTATTGGGAATGGCTATTGAACATTCGGATTATCCTAAAGGATTAGGTGTGGTGATAAAAATAGCCCACGGATGGAATTCACAAGCCACTTGGTATGTAGCTAGAGCCATATTAGGATGTTTAGGAATTGAATTGAGAAACCCATACCCGCTTAATCGCCAAAAAGCATTCATCGTTCCGGGTATAGTTCCTGAACATCTGTACGATGTTCTACAAACTATTCCAACTTGGGATGAATGGGACCCTGATCAAGATCGATGGCATTATGAGGTGGATCTATGATCCAGGTTCAAAACTTGGTAGGTGGTAAGTTCGTAACCACAGACGAAGTTTTTGATGACATCTCACCTTTAGATAATTCAATAATTGCAAAAATTCCTCGTACAAAAAATGTGGATGATGTAGTTGAGGCTGCTATCAATGCACATTCTGAATGGGCTTTACTGAGCATAGAACAACGGTGTGAATGGTTAGATCGTATTGCTGATTCTTTACAAGAAAATATCGAAGAAGTAGCCCGACTTGAAGCTTTAGATACCGGCAAGCCACATGAAGTGGCGATGAATGTCGATGCAAGTCGTTCAGTCAATAACTTCAGATTTTTTGCAGATTTCGGACGTAATCTAAAATCTGAAACATTTAGCATGCCTGATGCTACTAACTATGTCATGAGGAAACCTATTGGTGTGGTAGGATTGATTTCTCCATGGAATTTGCCGCTGTATCTTCTTTCTTGGAAAATCGCTCCGGCGTTA
This sequence comes from Candidatus Poseidoniales archaeon, assembly GCA_003602535.1. GTDB lineage: Archaea > Thermoplasmatota > Poseidoniia > Poseidoniales > Poseidoniaceae > MGIIa-K1. Next base: position 15,711 of record QQSA01000111.1, on the reverse strand, counting down.
TTAATGGGAAATTGTGTGATAGCAAAACCTAGTGAAATCACTCCTCTGACTGCACATTTTCTTGGAAAATTGTGTACAGAGATAGGTTTGCCAGATGGCGTTTTGAATATTGTTAATGGCTATGGCCCTGAAGTTGGGCAAGCTATTGTTGAGCACCCCGATATCAAAGCGATTTCATTCACAGGTGGTACTGCAACCGGGAAAATTGTGGCCGCAACAGCAGCACCTATGTTCAAGAAGTTAAGTTTAGAATTAGGTGGTAAAAATGCCTCATTGGTATTGGATGATGCAGATTTAGATATTGCAGTACCCGGTGTACTTAGAGCCTCATTCCTAAATTCTGGACAAATCTGTTTATGTGGTTCAAGAGTACTTGTTAATGCATCAATATATGATGATTTTCTGAATAGATACCTAAGTGAATTGAAAAATTTCAATATTGGTCCGGTGATTAATGTCGAACATCGAAACAAGGTAATGTCTTACATCGAATTGGCCAAAGAGGAAGGTGGTGAAATCCTTGCAGGAGGCAATGTCATTGACAAAGCAGGTGCTTGGATTGAGCCTACTGTAATTGGAGGGCTTTCTCACAAATCTCGAACAGCAACAGAGGAAATTTTTGGTCCTGTTGTAACGATACATAAATTTGAGACAGACGAAGAAGCAATAGAAATGGCAAATTGCACTAGTTATGGTCTAGCAGGGAGCGTTTGGTCTAAAAACAAAGGAAGGCAAGTAGCTGAACAAATCGATTCGGGAATGGTCTGGGTAAATACTTGGTTGCATCGAGATTTACGAGTACCATTTGGTGGGGTCAAAGATAGTGGTGTTGGACGAGAAGGAGGGCTTTGGTCCATCGGTTTCTTCAGTGAAGCAGTCAATATTTGCGTAATGGAAGATTGAAGACTAGACACTTATCCGCACAAATGGAGGCAAAGCATGTCAGTACACGCAAACGCTCGCAAAGTTACTACTCACACGCTTCAGGAAATGAAGCGTGCAGGTGAGAAAATCACTATGCTAACCGCTTATGATTACAGTCTTGCCAAGTTAGTGGACAGGGGCGGAGTAGACGTGATTCTTGTTGGAGATTCAGCATCGAATGTTATGGCAGGCCGCGACACTACAGTTCCTATGAGTCTTGATCACATGATTTACCATGCGCAGTGTGTTGAAAGAGCAGTAGATAGAGCACTTATTGTGGTCGACATGCCTTTTGGTTCATACCAAGGCAATTCTGCAATTGCTCTGGAAAGTGCGATTCGAATTATGAAAGAATCTGGTGGGCATGCTGTGAAACTTGAAGGCGGTGCAGAAATTGTTGAAAGTATTCAACGAATTTTGACTGCTGGAATTCCAGTTATGGGTCACTTAGGATTAACTCCCCAATCAATATACAAATTTGGGACTTATACTGTCAGAGCAAAAGAGGAAGAAGAAGCTGCCAAATTGATTGCTGATGCTAAATTATTGGAAGAGTCAGGATGTTTTGCTATTGTATTTGAAAAGATACCAGCACATCTTGCTAAGCAAGTTAGTGAGGCGATTTCGATTCCAACAATCGGTATTGGTGCTGGCCAAGATTGTGATGGCCAAGTGTTAGTATTGCATGACATGCTTGGGATAACTACAGATTTTAGTCCACGATTCTTGAGAAGATATCTTGATCTTGAAAATCAAATTACAGGTGCTGTTCAACAATACTGTGATGATGTGCGCAGTGGTGATTTTCCTAATCAAGAAGAATCCTATTGAAGCAATGCTCCAATAAGCATTGCACCTGGTAGAATACTGGACGCGATTCCGAATCCATGCCATACTCCGTATCTAATTGGTGGGTGTTCTTTCTTTGACCATGATGCACATTGCCAAATCCATACTAGGAATGGCATTGCTATATTGAAATAATTTGGTCCTATCATCCAGAAGCCAGCCATTGGTATGCAAACCAGTGCTATACCTATGGCATGCTCTTTGATGTCGCCAGAATTGGTAACCTTTGCTAACACTGGAGATAAAACACATGCTGCAACCAATGAAATGATCATCGGAGGGTATCTGTTTTCATCTAACAGAATTACACACAACGATATCAATGAAATCGCATAGGTTGTTGGCCATACGACGTGCCGATATTTGAGGTCAGGTTTCTCCCCCATGTTGCAGGCCAGGAGTCGCCGATGAATAGAAGGTGCGGAACCTCTTGGTCGTTTCATGGCGAAGGGTAGTATTGTAGCGGGATGCCTAGCACCTCACCCCCCTCATCTTGTTTATGCAGATAATCCTGAACAAAATGAACCGGTTTCTGAAGGCGGTTGGGAGCAATTACGTTGGGGCTATGAGAGGCTTCGAGATTCGTTGAAAGATGTAGAATACGATGTTATTGTGGTTTTATCACCCCATTGGCAGACATACGTCGGCACTCATTTCATCGGAGTTGAAAAGTGTGCATCAAAAAGTGTAGATCCTGTTTTCCCTAACCTGTTTAGATTCAATTATGACCTAACAATCGATGTAGATTTAGCAAGAGCGATTCATGACCAAGCTAAATCGGAAGGAATGTCGGTAAAGATGATGGAAAATCCAGATTTCCGTGTCGATTATGGAACAATTGTTTCCTGCCATATGGTTCGTCCTGAGTGGGATAAGCCAATTGTATCAATTTCTTCTAATCGAGGGTTATCGTACTATTCGGTTGAAGTGATGCAAGAAATGATGCTCGAACTAGGTAGATCTACAGCAAAAGCGATTGAAGAAAGCGGCAAAAAGTGTCTACTATTAGCGAGTAATTCACTTTCACATCGCCACTTTGTCACAGAAACCAATCCTCCAGAAGATATGAGCAAGGAACATATTACCAGTCATGCAATGCACTTATGGGATATGCGCATGATTGATTTAATGCGTTCTGGGAAGTCACAACAAATCATCAATGAAATGCCAGAATTTTGTGAACAAGCAATCGCAGAATCTGACGGGGGTGCCTTGACTTGGCTACTCTCAGCCATGGACATTCCTAGTCAACCTGCGACTTTGCATGGTTACGGCACCATCATTGGAACCGGCAATGCGATTATGGAATGGCCATGCCACACATGGGGTGAACAATGATGTCTGGAGAGATCGTAAAATCTCTGATTGTCCCCGCACATCCGCACCCTGTGCTTTGTCCTGAGAAAAACGAAGGTTGGCAAAACATTCGCGATGCATATGATGAGGCTAGAAGGCAAATCGAAGAAAGTGATGCTGATTTAATTATCATTTATTCCACTCTTTGGCCAAGTGTTATCGGGCATCAAATCCAAGCAGATCCTAATCCTGAATGGGTTATGGTTGATGCAGATTTTCATGATTTGGGGAGCATTCATTATTCATTGCGAATAGATACAGATTTCGCTCATGCTTGGAATAAAGCAAATATTTCGAGAGGTTTAGAATCTAGAACAGTCGCTTATGATGGATTTCCAGTTGATGTTGGTTCTGTTGTTGCTCTTGAATTGCTAAATCCAGATAATAGAATTCCTGCAGTAATATGTTCCACCAATGTATATTCCAATAGGTCAGAAACAACCGTTCTCGCTAAAGCATGTATGGATGTAGTGAAATCACAAGGAAAGAAAGCGGTTGCTGTTTCTGTAATGTCATTATCTAATCGTATGTTTACCGAACCAATAGAGCCACATGAAGATAGAATTCATTCTTTGAAAGATGATGAGTGGAACCGTAAGATTCTCGAATTCTTATCGGAAGGAAGATTGGAAGATATTGGACAGTTGAGTAGGACTATTCATAATCAAATACGCGTGAAGAAAGTGGTTGCATTCAAACCAATGTGGTGGTTATCAGCAATGAATGATAATCGAAATGATTTGACTGGAGAAGTTCTAGCATATGAGCCGATTCATGGTGCTGGAGCTGCAGTGGTAGTACTCAACCCCGAATCGAATGGAACTGGTGATAAAGAGTATGATGAAGACGATGTCGAATTCTATGGTGGTGATCGAGATGTACTCGATTCAAAAGGAGATGAACCAGCAATTCAAGTTTCTAATTCTGGACCTGCATTATATGACCCAGTAGAGGGAAAGAATGCAGTTAATACCAACAAAGCACCAAAACCGGTAGGGGCCTACCCTCATGCTAGAAGAGAAGGTGATCTGATCTATCTGTCAGGAGTTGGTCCAAGACAACCAGGAGATAATTCAATACCTGGTGGTCCAATAAAAGATAAGAATGGTAATCCATTAGATTATGATATCAAAGCTCAAACAAGAGCAGTAGTTGAAAATATCTCGAGAATTCTAGAAGAAGCGGGTTCCTCACTTGACAAAGTTATCGATGTGACCTCATTCTTAGTAGATATGGATCGTGATTTCTCAGGTTACAATGAAGTTTGGGCTGAAACTCTTGGGAAAATAGGGCCAACTCGTACAACACTTGCAATCAGAGCATTACCTACACCAATCGCAGTTGAAATGAAAGTCATCGCTAAAGCATAATTTCCGATTTTCGGGGATACTCTTCGGCAATATGTAATAAACAATAACTACTATTGTCTCTTGGTCGGAG
>QQSA01000111.1:0-10730 GCA_003602535.1 Candidatus Poseidoniales archaeon | reverse complement strand
TCAGCGTTTGCGCTAATCGGTTTTTCAGCCTACATGTATGCTGTAACAAATCATCTCGAAGTGTCTACAAACACGACTATTACCATTATGCTGGCTCTAGTTTTGATTACCGTTCTCAATATTTTTGGAATCAAGAAAGTAAAAGCATTCCAGACACCAATTCTGGCACTAACAACTGTTCTAATCTTGGTAATCTGTATTATTCAGTTATTTGACGCAAACATCGATTTCTCTCGCCCAATAGACGGCGCATTTGATACTTCGAGAAATGACCCGGTTTTGGTTGCAGAGGCTGCAGCACTCGTATTCGTTGCTTATGCTGGAATCTACAAAGCTGGAGCGATAGGAGGTGAGGTCAAAGAACCGAAAAAGAATCTCCCGAAGGGCATGCTAATCTCTCTGCTAATCATTACTCTGCTCTACGTTGTTGTTACTTTCATTATGATGGCAGCGGTCGATGGAGAATGGTGGCTCAACTCAGATGGCTCACCGAGAGAGGATCCTATATTCGCTTTCGTTGATGCTGTTGCATCAACTAATATTGGATTGGCTCTAGCGCTGATGGCAGTGTTGACAATGATTTCCGGTGCATTATCCGGACTGCTAGCAGCATCTCGCTTCCTGTTTGGAATGGCAAAAGATAGCTTGTTACCAGATTCAATGAGTGAAACCAACAATAAATTTGGGACTCCTCACTGGGCGATTATTCTTACTGCTGCAACTATGGCAATCAGTATTTTGACGCTTCCAGTAAAGGATGTAGCTAAACTAGCATCTGGATTCCAAATTATGGTTATCGTTGCATTGAATATTAGCGTGATTATCTTACGCAGAGATAATCCAAAGCATGATTGGTACAAGCCTTCATTCAAATCTCCACTATTCCCATGGGTCCAGATTATCGGTACGGTTACAGGTGGATACTTGGTATTCATTATGGGTGAGAAAGCGATTATTGGGGCTCTTGCCGCAGTTATTATTGGAGCGTCAACTTACTACATTTATGGTAAAAAGAACATCGTGCCAGAAAAGTCAACTCTAGTTGAAGAAAGCGCATCCTCCGAACAGCAAACAATAATCAATATTCAAAACATTTCAATCAATGACTCTGTAGTAACTGATTCAGTAATCACCAACAGTTCTGAAGAAGCCTGATCAGGACATTCTTGTCCATTCGCCACTTTCACTAACTAGCCAGGAAGTAAGTTCGCCACCGGAGTCGATATACCAGCCAGTCTTTCCTTGTTCGGTACCTGGTGCTGCTTGCATTACACCTGTCCTTCGAGCCTCTTCTGCAAGTTTTTCTCTTAGTTCTACATTTGATTCCTTAGTAGATTCATTTGTTGATTTGTCAACAGAAACGGTTTCACTTGATTTTTCAGCAATGTCTTCAACTTCTGAATCATCATAGTCATCCTCCTCGAAATCATCTTCTTCCCAATAGTCTGAGTTGTCCCTACTTCTTTCTTTCATTCTTCTAGTAAGAACAAACATAATTGCAATAAAGAGGAAAATGATTATTGAAACCATACTTAATGCAGTATTAGAATTACCAAGGCCACCGCCAAATAATACCGATTCAACATCGAAGAAGCGTTGTGCTACTAGATCATTCCAATATACATTACAGGATTGTGATTGCCCAGATTGTTCAATCTGCACTTCGTATGAATCACCCGAAATGTGTTTCACATCTCCAGTAGTGCATAATATCTCAACTTCACTTGGAGGTGCTTCGACACGATTTCCTGCCTGGTCGACTGCATAAACTCGAATAATCATGTCACTACCTTCTTCAGGACTTTGAGCAGGAATATCTGCAAGCAATCTCACGGCTTCACCAGGTGAAACGGATACTGTAATGTCGTGAACAGCAGAACCAGTTCTCAATCTGAGATTCCATTCTCCTACCTTTCCACCTTCAATTGTCCAATATCCATTTCCTTTCGATGATGGTTCGATTGTCCCTAGAGGGTCCTCTAGTTCGAATTCAACGTCGGAAGCAAGTGCAGTATTTCCATGAACGTCAGAAGTTGATATTATGATCTCAATATCTTCTCCACTCGCTACACTAATACCTTCGTCATAATTTGTGGAAATATGTCTTGCTGTTCCAGCAATTACTTGGATGTCCGTAATAGAAAATACACCTTGTGACATCGCTCGGATTTCATGCATCCCCAATGATGAAGGTGCCCATTTGTTACCTGCTAATCTGATTTCCATGGTCATGTCATTTCCATCGACAACCCATTCTACATTGACTTGCTCTACAGAATTTCCAAATTCATCCTCAAAAGTCGGTAGCAAATCTAGTACTCCGTCAGAGGGTACTTTTGTTCCACTCGCAGGTAGAATAATTCTAGCCAACTCTCCAGGTATGACTTCAACTACAGTAGTTATCTGGTGAACTTGTTGAGTTTCATTATCGAACCATGTTGCATAAATTGAATAATTCCCAACAGGACCTGGTCGCAACTGCATCCAATCACCTTGGTCTTCTGGCATAAGCTCTGAATCAATATTCCAAGCACCATTTACTGATTTCTTGTTGCCTGCTGCATCAAATGCCGAAACTGACGCAACTATTGAATCACCTGAGCGTAATTCCTCTTCAGAAAGTAAGACCTCAATTCCTACAATTATTCCTTGGATTACATTCACTTCAATAGTTGCTGAGTATCCTTGATCCGATACTGCAATAGTCCAATCACCAATTTGTGAGGGAGTCCAAATAACAGAATCACCATTCATAGAAAGAGAACCTGTAGGAACTGTCCAATTTGATAGTGGAAGCAGAATCTCTGCTGAATTACCTAAGATATCGGTTCTGATTGCTGATATTGCAACTGGTGATCCTGTTCTTGCTTGATCAACATCGACTTCAATATCCAAACCGGTTGCTTGAGCAGGTAATACCCGAATTACTCCACTACCATTGGCTCCGGATGAGCTATTTACTGTAATGTTCCAAATTCCAGGGCTATCTCCGAAATATAATCCTGTGGAAGATATAGAACCATTTTCTACAGTCCATGTTAACTCACCCGCTTTAGATATTCCAACTTCGTTACCCATTGAATCTCTTGCAATTGGTTGAATATGCGTGGTAGTACCACTTTGAACAGTTAATCCAAATGGTAAATCAAGGGCTTTTGGACTACCTGGGACTACGTTAAAGATGACCTGATGTTCAAGTTCTAAGTGTATTATCCTCATTGTTGCATTACCAACTTGCCCAGGGTTCCAAGAATTATTATCATAATCTATTACACCATTTTGACATCTCCAAGTTAGATCTCCCGATACAGGGTTGCCTGCTCTATCCACAAGTGAGGCATTGAGTTCAATTTGGTCATCAATACTAACTTCTGTATTATTGAAATTAGATTGTATTCCCACCGGCCAACCTGTCACTACATTGATGGTTGTTGTTGAATTAACACTTCCACTAGTTGCGGTAATGTTTGCTAGTCCTGCTAAACCTGGAGTGAATAATCCAGTTGAGTCGATAGAGCCCGAACTGGATGACCAAGTTATCTGCTCATCGATTGAATTTCCTGACGAGTCTTTGACAACAGCAGTGAACTTGATTGCTTGATCAGTACTAATATCCTGTACGTGAGAATCAATCTGTATACTGGCAGCAGATGATGCATTAGCAGGGGCCGAGAACTGAATCATGAGCAATACAATGAAGATTGAAAGAATACGGTTTTTCATAAAACCCCCCATATGTTTTCAAAATTTCATCATTATGTTAGTTTTGCTTAGTCAGCCCACTCAGTCCAATCTACAGTTCCTGGTTCTCTATACCACCAGATTCCAGTGTCATCTTCTGCCCATTCTGTTCCATCTTCATCTACACGATGTTCCGTCATCCAATCCTCTTGTGCAGGTTGACTAGATGGTGGAGGCCCACTAGGTCCACCTGGTCCTGGACCAATAGGTCCCGGAGCCTGAGTTGTCTCTTCTTGATATTGATAATCATCATCTTCATCATCGTCATCATCATATTCTGATCCACCAGAGCGAAGTGCCATTACAATAACTACAAGCAGTACTAATATGACTAGGAGACCTAAAATTCCTCCAGCATAATACATTGTTCCACCGGATTCAAAGAATCCAATGAAGGTTCCTTCTACTGTAATTTTACCAGATGCCTTTTGTCCATCAACTGAAATTGTTACAGTCTGTTCTTCATCATCCAATGTAGTGATTGTCCAACGGCCATTTTCACCTTTGATCTCCTCATAAGTCATTCCACCTGTCAATTCAACCTTGGTGTATGGCGGTACAGGAATCTCGTTTTCCCACGCATCGAAGGTGTGTACTTCAATTTCAAATGATTCTAACTGCTGTACACTCTTTTCAGAAATTGTCAAGTCGATTCGAGCAACAGTTTGGTCTGGAGATACTGTGACAGTCCATTCGCTGAATACTGGTTCAGAGATAGTAGATGTTGAAGCCTCGAACTTGAATGTATGAACACCAGCAGTCGTTGCTTTCCATATGTAAGCTCCGTCATTCTCAGAATCGAATTGTATTGTATCTTGTGGCACAAAACTACTATCATTTCGGTACCAAATGACATTCTCATTCCATGTATTGCCATCACTATCAGTACCCGTGATTAGTATTGGGTATATGTCTCCTGCAGTAGCAGTGTCTGCTTCAACTTCGATGTCAACACTTACTGCGTTACCATGTGTTACTGTGATGTTAACCATATCTCCATAACGAGTAATATTCTTGTTTTGTTCGTTACTAAAGTAAGTGGCAGATGGTTCAATCCACCAGTTTCCAACAGTGCTCGCATTCCAAATTCCTTGATTACTGATTATCATTTCAGTGATATCAGTCTTCTGAATGGTGTTGTAATTCTCGTCTAATTCATACAATGTGTATTCAATTATTGATGAATCAATGATGTTACCTTTTGAATCATTTAAATTCGGCACAAATGTAAGAGTTTCATCAGCGGTAGGATTCTGATTTCCAATATCTCCTTGCAGACTTACAGCGTACAGATCACCATGTCCAACTAAAACCGATAACTCAACTTCGAAATAAGTTCCATTGACATCATAGGTTGCATACAATGTGTATGCTGTATCTGATGATCTTTTAGGAACGAAAGTAGTTGTGCTTCCATAAATCATCTCTTGCAGCACATCTTGGCTAGTATGTATGTTGTGTTCAATTCTCCAACCAACATTTTCAGTCCATCTATTTCCATCATTGTCATGTGCTCTTACTTTGACAGTAATACTGTTATCAGCTGTTATATTCTGAAGTGAATTGGTTGAGTCTACAGAATCAATTACCAGAACTAAACCAGCGATTACTCCTTGGGTTACTTGGATATTTACGCTGCTAGAAATGTCTTCATACGATGCTGTGATTGTCTTAGTTCCACGGAACTGAGCTTCCCACTTCGCAGGCAGACCAGGTTCAAGTTCACCATCACTTATTGTCCAATTGCCTTCTTCCAATTCTACAGGTAAACGGTTACCCATAATATCGATACGAGTTGTATTTAGTAAGACAAAGTCATCTGCGGTAACGGCAGTCGATGATGCAATAATTTCCAAACTTGCCATTTCTCCATGTTCTACGAATATGTGAATATATTGTGATATTCCGACGGTAGATACCATGCTAATATTATGGGTTCCATTTGCAATAGCGAAGTAAGTACCGTTGGTTTCGGTAAAGGTTCCTTCTGGAATAGTCCAAGTTATTGCACCACCTGCAGTTAGATCAAGTAAGTTGTCATATTGGTCATGCAGTGTCCAATTCAACTGACATGTATTGCCAGCAAAGATTGTGCCTTCACATCCAGTTAGAGTATAATAGGTTGGGAGGCCTCCCAAAACTTCGATGTTTACAGTTATCGTTTGTCCATTCCATCCTACCAATACAGATTGACTTCCAATACTGTATGGCATGAATGTTGCACCAGACATAGAACCGTTGGTCGGAGTGTAATTAATTGTCAGACCTGGAACAATATTGCCAAATTGGTCGTGAACAACAGCTACTATAGTGAATGTTTCATCGGCAGTGATAGTTTCTTCAACATCATCAACAACTAAAGTAGTTGGAGCTCCAGGGGTTACAGTGATGCTTTCAGAAGTACATATGACTCCGAAACAAGCTGTAATATTGTGAGTTCCAATGAATTCAGGAGTGAATAGACCTGTGGAATCTATCATTCCACTACTGCTAGACCATTCCACATCTTCAGCTACCATTCCACCCACAGCATTGTTTAGAATGTGCGAGAACTGAACCGTTGTATCAGCATCAGTTGTTGAACCAGATGGGCTTACTGATACTGAATGAACATCTGTATAATTAATCAAAATTTCAGGTCTAAAATTCAGTGTGTCTTCACTAGAATAAAATTCAATCCATGATGAACTACCACTCGGAGATGTTCCAATTATTATCCATCCATGATCTCCATCGATTAGCATATTTTCATGTCCGATGTCCAACCATACATTTGTCCAATTAGTAGCAACTGTAGTCATCGAAATCGGACTTGCTTCATAATCGACTCCTGCAGTCATACCTGCGGTAGACCAAGGCACTCCACTTTCGGAATTATTCCATGTTGAACCTGATTCAGTCCAAGAGTTTGTCAGTAGTCTGTGAACGCTTAGAGTCAAAGGTCCAGATGGCGCTGTTTCGATGTACAGGTTTAACGCTGCGGAGTGAATCATTGCGCCGGGCGGCAATGGGACTTGATCGTTATCTAATGCGATAATTGTTCGACATTCAGTGTTAACTCCTCCACATCCAGTACCCACGATCATAGAATCAGAACCATGATTCGTATTTGGCGTACCACTACCAATGTATGAATCTCTGATATTGGTGTGTCCTAAGTCAGCAACTTCATTTCCAGTTTGGAATTTGTATGTCCATGTATGGTCATCATTGTAGGTATGGTCTATTGGAGTACCTATTGCAAATGCTCTACGACTAGAAGATGGTCCAGGAATTGAACCATTGATAGCCTGTACCCACCAACTGTACACCTCACCAGCAACCAAGTCTTGGCTGAAAGTGAAAGTGGTACCATTTATTTCTTCATCTAGCCATGATTTGTACTTCAATTGCTCATCTGCAGTAGCTATTGTAATGATATAACCAGTTGCGTTTGTTACACTATTCCATGTAAGTTGTGGCTTGTCCAAGGACTCTAATAACCATGAACTTGTATTGTACAAAATTGCTCCATCACTTGGATAATTTAGAACAGGTTGAGCAGGAGGTACTACTCCATCTACATTGTCGACATAATCGAGAATCAATTTTGGCCTTAGTGTTTGATTGTTTGAATTATCAAAGAATGAATGGCCAGAAGTTGGAGTCCCAACCGCTTGCAACATCACTGTCAATGTATTGTTTCCATTGGCAATATTTGATTGTGCCAAAGATGTGATGTCCCATACTTGCGATCCGTTTTCCGGAGAAACAAGTAATGTTGTTCGGGTAATCTCGCCTACTGAACATGTAGGTGCAGAATTCCAAGTAATATTGTTCTCATTAAACCCATCACATGCATGTGCACTAACAGTTAGGGATGAAGTTCCTGTAACATTGCTTCTATGCAGTGAAAGCAATGCGCTAGTAGGTGTCATAGCGGCAGGGAATGGCAACTCTGAAAGATCAAACGTTAGAATAATCTTTGATTCACCAGAACCACCTGCAGAAATACCCAAATTCAATTTTCCGTTAGATCCAGAAATACTGTTAGGAATACTAGAATCGATAGTGGCGTCAGGAATTCCCGGTAATGCACTAGTCTCTTCGAAAACAGAACCATGTGACAAAGTCACTGTATTATTTCCTGCACCATCATCTGTGCCGATTACACCAGGTACTCTGAATGAATTGACAGTTGACCATTCACCGAGTCGATGATCTTGTTCGGCTCTGACTCTCCAGTACATCCAATAATCTCCCCAATTCATATTGTCATTAGTTGTGTAAGCTAAATTCGAATAATCCCAAGTTCCATTGAAGGTGTTACTATTAGTCAAATCTGATATCCATGTACTATTCTCGCTGATGAATAGTGGGTCTCTTGATGTTTGAATCATCCAACGAGTTTCATTTGAGTCAACACTTGTCCAATTCATTGTCACATTGTCTGCACCACGAGGTCTAGAAGCAGACTGATTCCAAATGGCAGAACCATCGAACGGTCCTAAGTTACTCGCAGGAGATGGTAACCATTGTGTTCCGGTTCTCCAAGAGAGAGTTAATTCTGGGCGTTTACTTTCATCTTCTGTATAGTCACTACTAGCAAATTGCCATTCATCTCTAGTATTGTCGAGTACCCAGAACATCAAGTTCACCATATCTAGTCCTGATGCATGAGCATGCTGAACTGCATATGTGATGTCGAAGTCAATATAATTGTCATTGTAATCCATTGAGGTTATCTCAAATGGAACATCACATCGGGGGTTACTCCATTGTGTACTATTTCCATATGGACTATCCATGGTGGCACTTTCATTCCAAGTATCTTGAATTTCACATATTGCTATTCGTACAGTCTCTTGGTTGGTCTCTCCTCCGCTTATTTTGTGCAATGTCAACTTTGCATCTAAGAATTCATGATTTCCAGGTATAGGCATTGTAGACCAATCAATCATCACCATTGTTTCTGTGAAATAGTTGGATGAACTAGTTTGATTTGATCTTCCCATTATCAATTCAGTTTCACCTTCATAGGATGAATATATTGCACCAGAATCAATGTATGTGTCCATGAAAATAGCTGGATAATCTAGAGCTTCCACAATTTGCCCTTCTTGTAAAGAAATGTTAGCGTCAGTCGAGTTGATGCTATTTCCTGTATTCGATGGAATATGGAATATTGTGTCACTTCCTCTTGCCCCCAATATGTCATCAGTAATCGGCTGGACAAACCATTCGTAAGAATCACCAGCATCAAGATTAGATGGTGATGTCCATGTCAAGTTGGTTAAGTCCCAACCTGCAGATGAGTCTCTGCTGTCATACATAGTCCATCCTGCTCTTTCGTCATCGTAATCTTCCCAGATGAAAATTCTCCAATTATCAACATTGGATGGATTTGAATGGCTCCAAGTAAAGCTCGGCGTACTTCCCGGAAGAAGCGCATGAGTGGAAGTGTCCCAGATTATTTCATCAATAGTTGGGTTAACATTTGTTCCAGACACTTCAGGCGTAGATGCATTTCCTGTGGTCCAAGTTAAGTTCAGCCAAGGCTTTTCGTTACTATTTCCGCTTGTTGAAGTAAAGATAGTTTGGCCTTCTCCAATCGATCCAACAATAATCAAAGATAGATGTGAATCTCCATTTGCAAACGCAGCTTGAACGAGTTCAGTAACATCAAAGTTCATCCAATCTGCAGACGCACTTGTCTGCACATCAGACATTGCACTCCTGTCAGCAGAACTCATTGCACCTGGTAATGTCCAGTTGTTAATGCCGTCATAAGTGGTACCATTAGCACTGGTATTCCAATTTACTAGGGATGAATGAATTGATACTGCATTGTTAGTATCTGATCCAAATTGTGCATACAAGTTCAATGTAGCCTCTGAGATGTGCGCATTTTGTGGATTTGGTAATTCCGTGAGAGGTATTTTCAATAATCCAGTCGCATTTTCTCCAGATGTACTGGTTCCAACCTTTATCGAGGAAGAAGATGATTGATCTGCACTTGAACCTACTCCGGAATCAGCAACCCATGTATCGATGAAATTTGGTAAGTTAAGATCAGGCATAGCTTCACGATGACGTAATTCTACTGCTGCTGAATTTGAATCAATACTCCAAGTTGTTATATCCGGGAGCAAGAAGTGGAAGACATCGGACCAATTACCAATCTGATTTGTGCTACTGGTGGCCCTAACTCTCCAATGCCAAGTGTTTCCAGAATCTAGAGGTGATGATAAATCGTAAGTCATGTTTGTGATGTCAAAACCAGTATCGGTCCAACTTGTAGTCATAATCAAATCCGGTGAATTAAAACTATCAGTGGTGTCCATTTCTAAAGACCAACCACCTATCGTAGCTCCAGTAAGTCCAGATGATACATAGTTCCAGGATAATTGTGGAGTGTCTTCTGGTGCAGGATCGATTCCAGTTTCAACAGACCAAGAGCCGTTAAGAGGTGATTGTGGTACTGGATCTGAAGGTAATGCATTCGATCCTGGAACATAAATGAATGATATCTCAGGTCTACTTACAGAGTTGGCACTATTTGGATAAAACAAAGCATCCCTGTTGGATCCGCTTCCAACCCCAATAACTCCCATCACTAAATCGACTGTACGGTCTTCACGCATTGCATTCTGAGCACCTAATGTTATGTCAAATTCAACCCAATCTCCAGCAGAGTAACTGTTTCCTAATTGTACCGAATCAAGCAATCCTGCTCTTTCCCAACCTTTTGCTCCTGATGTTCCCCATGTGGATGAACCATCGTATGTAGACCAAGTTGCACCTTCTTCAGTCCAATTGTGTTGTCTACTTTCCCATACACCAATTGTTGGAGTTCCAGAAGGATAGTCTGCTAATCTTACTTTCAGAGTAGAAGTCTTGACAGCATATCCTGTAGGGAGTAAGTGACTTGTCAAATCACAACCGATTAGAATAGAAGTTTCTGCAGGATAAGTATTGTATGAAACTTGCATTTCATCTTCTCCATTGTA
>QQSA01000110.1 GCA_003602535.1 Candidatus Poseidoniales archaeon | reverse complement strand
CTGTCTCCAACTTCGAAAGGCTGGTCTAAAGCTAGCATGAATGAGTTTACGATGTTACCTAGGGTCTGTTGCATTGCTAATCCGATAATTAGAGAGAATACTGCTAATGATGCTAGAACTCCGAATAATTCGATTCCTAGTTCGGATAATGCAAGGTATAATCCTCCAAACCAAACGGCTGCTCGGAATATGAATATAATTAGAGAATTACTTCCTGAAACTGTAACACTAGATGGGTCGGAATACCTATCCATAATCACTGGAATCAAAGTACGTAATGCGACACTGAACAGTGAAGTTGAAAGGAGAATATACACGGCTTGGAATACTGGGTCTAATGTTTCAACCAATGAATCGCCATCGCCTAAAACCCACTTCATGGTCAGTTGGGTTCCAGAAAATGCGATGAATAGGTACATTCTCTTAGTAACAGGAGCGTATAACTTGTCATCCCAATCAAAAGTAGTCTTACGAACAATGTCTAATACGACCTTTTTCATTAAAAGACGAACTATTGACAGTGTTAGTAGTGTTGCAAAGATACCGACTCCCCACTGTGCCCACGAATCGAGTTGATTCAGTTGGTCAATAGCATCATCAATTTGTGACATGGCACGCCCTCCCTATTTCAATCATGAAAGGGCACCCTATCATGATAGTTGCGGCCGATAAATGAATTGTTTTATTTTGATTCTAAATTATGCAAAAAAGCCTTAATATCTAGACTTTGGTCGAAATCCGGAAGTTTGGGAACTGATTATGTCATGAATAATGTAGGAGGTTAGTTTATTTACCGTCTTTCTAACTTATTCTGAAATGACTAAACCACTGAAGGAAGTTATTCAGGGCAGCGCTACCCTGTTGAAAATCGCCGAGAAACCTCTCGGCATTGGTTTTTCAATAGGTTTAGTGGCTGGTGGTGCTAACGCACTGATCCTTGGTATCCCGATGTGGATTTCACTCACAGGCGGTGCTGTACTTGGTCTCGCAGTCTGCCTAATCGCTTGCCCCGGGATGAAATCAGAATTGAAGGCCAGACGTGATGCTGAAGCTCGACGAAAGCATGCATTACGCGCCAAAGCTAGAACAGCCAGTGCTTTTACTGCCTTTGAATAATCAAAGGGAACTGATTGCTTCTTCGTGGTGAGTTAGAAGATTTCGTAGTTTGACCTTCATAGAAGGTGTCAACATATCGTTGTCTACAGTCCACTCTTCAGGATCGAGAATAATATCACGTGCTACTTCGTACCCTTTCCACTTAGGTGCAAGCATATTCTTTTCTTTCAATTCAGATAGCAACCAATTTTTGACACCTTCATCATTGCACATTGCAGCGTTATCTGCAGGGACAGAGACTCCATTAGCGCTAGCTTCCTTTCTTAGAGCGTCCAAAGATGGGTGGACGATTAGGAATGTGTTCTTCCTGTCCTTTCCATCTAGAACAGCCTGCTCAACAAGTGGGCTGAGTTTCAAGTTCTCCTCAAGTGGTGCAGGAGATACATACTTTCCATTCTCTAACTTGAATTGGCTCTTTACACGGCCAGTAATAGATAGGTATCCGTCTACCATTTTTCCAAGGTCACCAGTTCTGAATCCACCATCTTCAGTCATTACTTCAGCAGTAGCCTCAGGTAGGTTCCAGTATCCTTGCATAACGTTAGGGCCGTATACGATAACCTCTCCTTCATCAGGTCGGTCAGGATCGTCCCATGCGTCCTTATCGATTTCTACACGTACACCATTTGCTGGCATTCCAACAGTGTTTAGGCGAGACTTTCCTTTGCCCATCCATCCATTTGCAGACACCAGTGGGCTGGTCTCAGTAAGACCATATCCTTCGTAGCAGTTGAATCCAACTTTTTGAACGAATCCTGCAACGTCAGGCGATAGTGCAGCTGCACCAGACATACAGAATCTGATGTTGCCACCAAATCGAGCACGGACTTTCTTCCAGACTAGTTTGTCCCATAGTTTGTCAAAGAATCCGTTAGGTGCGACAGAGTCACATTCAACTCCAGCTTTTGCGATTCTCTTTGCTGCGGATTTCTGTGCTTTTCCTACGAATAATTTCTTTATTCCAGTAGCACTTTCGAACTGACTGTTTACACGGTCATAGAACTTGTTCCAAACACGAGGAACTGCCAGTAGTGCAGCAGGCTTGATTTCAATACATTCATCTGCAATCTTGGTTAGGTCAGAGATGAGGTTGATGTGTACTCCCATTCTAATCATCCAGTGCAGATCGAAGGTTGAACCGAAGGAGTGAGCCCATGGCAAGAACGCAGCGTTCTTGTCACCAGGGTATAACTCGAATACTCCCTGTACACATAATACGTTAGACAATGTGTTCCAGTTGGATAGCATTACTCCCTTAGGGTTGCCAGTTGTTCCAGATGTGTAAATTAGAGTTGACAGAGCACTAGGGTCGTCAGCAATTTCTGCTAGGTCATCAGCAGCACGTCCTGCCTGTATCATTTCAGTCCAAGAGCGAACTTCAACACCCTTTGGAGGTAATTGGTTAGCTGGTTCATCTCCGAGCAGAATTACTCCAGATTGTGGCCAAGCGCCGTCATCTAGTGCATCACATAACTTGTCTAAAACCTCAGTGTTCTGAACAGCAACGACCTTTGGAGTTGCATCTCCAAGGATGTAAGCCCAATCCTTACCATGTTGGTGAGTGTACATTGCAGTGTAAGCAGCGCCTAGTGCATTTGCTCCATATGATAGAGCAGCCCATTCAACAGAGTTGTCCAAGATAATCGCAACACGGTCGCCTTTCTCTACTCCAATGTCTCTCAGTCCCTTTGCCATAGCAGTAGAAAGGTCACCAAATTCATTGTAGGTTAAATGCATTCTTGGCATACCAGGGCTAGGTATGTATCCGAAACAAGGTTCATTTCCAAATCTCTGCTGACTTACCATCAGCATTTGGTACAAAGTCCGAGGGTCATCGCCCTCAGGTTTCATCCATTGTCTATCTGAATCTTGTATTGGCCAAGCCATTTCTTTCGCAGGCATGACCTCGTCAGAGCCGGTATTGATTATGAATCCTCGCCCAGTAATACCTTGCGAACATTGGCCCTCCAATCAGCACCTTCGTTACGATTAGCAAGCGGTGATGCAGGTGATGGATGCCAGCATGTTGTAATGTCAATATCTAGGTCACTAAGAGCCAGTTTGGCTCTTTTTTCAGCATACTTTCCTATGCCAATAACGCGTGTAATTCCTAAGTGCAAAACTACCTCTCGAAGATGTTCGTCACATGCATTAAGTAACTTTTTTACAGCGCTTCCGCTGATTTTATCTGGAGTGATATTTTTCCCAGTTTCACCTAGCAATAATAGTGGGCAATGATTAACCAAAAACACATGTTTGTGAATCTCTTCAGGAGTTTTCCAAATCTGTTTTAATAATCCCCAAAGCCTTGTTCCACTGATTTCTTGTCTTTCAAAATCCAATCCTTCAATTGGTCGTTTTGGGTGTCTTCCTTCAGGATCTGTAATTTCTCCTTTGATATTTAGAAAATCTCTGGCGATATGTGTTGCTCCAAAGGGGACGCCACATTGAGCCATTCCATACGGTCCAGGATTCATTCCGAGAAGCAAAGTAGTTGCCCCTAAGTTAGAATATTGAGAAAGATATGATTCGTGATATTCCCATGCATAATTTAGCGGATTAGTGACATAAGCAAGATTTGTCTGTTTCAAAATCGAAGGGGTTAGAGAATCGCAGGACTGAGAGAGTTTCTTGGTGGATTCTATTACTCCCATGACGCCTCTCAACCTGTTTTTAATGAAAAAACGCTCGGCCAAGACGGTGTAGTCAGCAACACCGCTTTTCTGTTGAATATTTTCCGATGCCGTGAAATAGGGTATAGTTCGGGCGAGGGCTGATGGGTGCTAAGGTCGGAATCGACGATATGGCTCTTCATTTCCCACGTTTATACATGGATATGGAGGATTTCGCAGAGATGCGTGGAGCCGATTTCGGCAAATTGAACAAAGGGTTGGGTCTTGCAGCAATGGCAATTCCAGATGTCCATGAAGATACAGCTACTATGGGTGCAAATGCAGTCTGTCGTCTGATTGATCGCAATGGAATCAATCCTCGAGATATCGGGAGAATATACCTTGGGACAGAATCTGCTCTCGATGGTGCAAAGCCTACTGCTACCTACATCGTAGATATGCTAACTCACAGATATGGAGAACGCTTCGGAGAAGATTGTTTCCGTGGATGTGATGTTGTTGATATGACATTCGCCTGTATTGGTGCGGTTGATGCACTCCACAACACACTCGATTGGGTTGCACGTGGTGGAGAAGATGAAGGTAGAATGGGAATAGTAGTATTCTCTGACAACGCGAAATATGATTTGGAATCTACTGGAGAATATACACAAGGTGCAGGAGGTGGCGCATTATTAGTACGCCACAATCCAAGATTGGTAGTAATTCCAGATCGTTGGGGTGTATCAACAACTCCTGTTCATGATTTCTTTAAACCTCGAAGAGAAGTATCAATTCAGAGCGTAATTCAACATGTTTTACAACTCGCTTCAGAGGCTGGAGCAACCATTAGAGACGGAATGGCAGAAGCTATGATCAAACATCTTCCTGAATCTGCAGTTCGAAGATTGGGAATTTTCGCACATGGTGAAGAGAATGTCAAAGTACACAGAGATGAACCTGTATTCGATGGGCAATTCTCTAATCGTTGTTATCGTGAAGCTGTAAAGCAGGCCTTCACACATTTTAGTGAGAAAGCAATCAAACAAGGAAGATTTGATCCAGAAATGGATATCATCTTGACTGAACAATGGGCTCGAATCATCATGCATCTTCCATATGCTTTCCAAGCCAAGAGAATGTTCCCTGACGTATTCCGTCACGATCGTAAGAATCTAAAATCTTGGAAAGCAATCGAAGAAGAAATCGGAGTTGCTCCTGAAGAGAGTGATTTTGATAGCATCGATGAATGGGACAAAGAAATGGACTCATATCGTCGTGCAATTTCAAAAACAGAATCATTCAAACAATTCGTTGAAGATCGTATAGAGAAGGGACAGCGTGCATCTTCTCTAATTGGAAACCAGTATACTGGTTCGATTTTCCTAGCACTAATGTCAACCTTTGAGGCAGATTATGAAGAGAATGCAAACCTCGATAATATGACTCTAGGACTATGTGGATACGGATCAGGTGCCAAGGCAAAAGTGTTTGAGGCAGAGATTCAACCAACCTGGAGAGAGATTGCAAGCCGCTGGAATCTTTTCGAAAGACTGGAAGGAAGAATGGCAATCGACCGTGTAACCTACGAAGCCCTTCACAAGGGATTGGCAAGAGAATCAATCATTACTCCTCAAGGAGAATTCGCATTGGTCGATGTTGCTGGCGAAGGTGTCGAAGAAGGCATGCGTACCTACGCTTGGGTTGAAGATTAATCCGCTAAAATCTTCTCGAAGTCAATTAGTTCGGGAATATTTACTCCTGCAGATTTGAACCAATCTTCTACGCTTTCAAATGGACGTTTTTTAGATCGAGCTTTCGCTCTTGCACCAATGAGATTCCAAGCACCTTTTGCTGAAATGCCAGGTATTGCTGCTAACTGCTTTTCAGTGACCTTTTTCCAATCTAGACCGGTTTCAATTCCAGTGATTGAACGAGCACCGTGGCCGGTTACCATAATTTGAGAATAATTCTCAAGAGGTGCAAGATAGTTCATTCCTACCAATATAGGGTAAGCTCCTATTTGTCTTCCAAAGGTGATTCCTGCCTTACCATGAATTGCAGAATCTTTGGCCTCGGGCGCTAAGTGGCGTGGTAGACGTGTTCTGCCATCATGTGCTTCCCACCAAACATCATTCAGAATTGTCCCATTTGGTAGCATTTCTTCCAAGAGAGGTCCGTCGAATTCTTCTCGAACAATATTTTTGAATGAGCGAAAATCATCGTCATTAATTTCTTGAAATCCTTCTCCTTCGACTTGGCGAATATTTACTCTTCTGATCATGTGACCTTCTTGTTTTAGTTCATGAAGTAACTTCAGATTGATGTCGTAAGTAGTACTGGTCTCTCCATTCAATCCCGCAATAAAATTCAGTCCAGGTAGTAATTTTGGAAGTCCTCTTTCTCCCTTGCTACGGCCATATTTGTTGATTAGAGAAATCGCAGATTTCAACTGAGATGAATCACAATTCAACCAATTAGCCTCATGCACTTTTGGGTCTGCAGATTCTAGTCCAAATGATAACACTGCACCATCAGATAAAGTCTCAACTAAAGTTTTGGTAATCTCTTCAGATTCTTCTAAGTTCTCTGCTATAATGGAAGGGTTCCCATTATCTGTATGCAAAATCCCAAGTCTTTCATCATCACGTAAACCATGAAGTAATTTCGCGATTGGTTCAGGGTTAGGGCGTGGATATTCCAACTCTACTACTCCTTCAGCCATGTAGGTGTAAGTATCTGTCATTCCGCCCAATCTTACATGCTCAACACCCATGTCATGAGCGATTGAAACCTCTTGGATGATATCTTCAGGGCTGCGCCAAATCGGGACACCTTTCTTAGGTTCTATGCAGAATTTGCAACCCCGTTTGTATCTAACGCACCCTTGGTAAACTTCTACTTCGTAAGTTAGTGGCCCATTCAAATCTGGGTTGTCTGTAACCGCCTTTGATTTAGCACCAGAGTGAGCCCATAATGTCCACTGCTCAGCATTTCTCCTCTGATGTTTCCATTCAGAATTATTGAGAAAATAATTCAATGTTGCATCAGTATCTTGTAATGCCAAGAACAAATTATGACGAAGAGGACTCCACCCCTGGTGTCTCCATCCTCTAATCGCCCAACCTCCACAAAGAATGGGTGTATTGCCTGGTATTTTGGAAATGACATCTCTAGTTTCTCTGAGAGATATCGGTGCTCCTCTCAGATATTTACCTGGGACGATTGCTCCTGCAAGAATTACAACTCCCAATCTATTTTCTAATGAAGGTGGATCAAGGCGATAGGAATCGATTGTACAATATTCATATTCAATTTTCTTGTCTTCTAATACTCCACAAATATATCTGATGTGAAAACCAACATATGGTGGCACTCCGAAAGCAGCAGGCTCATCTTCATAGCCATCAATTACGAGCCAGGAGGCTTCCTGGTTCTCACTCATTTTTACACCTCAATCCTTTTTTGGACGGCGGCGTTTCTTTTTCTTAGCATCCGCTTCTTCTTCAGCTAAAGCGCGGAGTTCACGAGCAGATTTACCGCCTTTACCACCACGGTTATTGTTGCCGCCACTTCTGTCACGAGGTTTTGATAAATCGACCTTAATTGTGCGTCCCATCATTTCATGCCCATTTAATTTACTAACGACTTCTTCGCCTTTTGACTCAGGCATAATTGTAACGAATGCAAATGCTTTCTTTCTTCCAGCGTTATCGGTTGCCCAATGAACATGTGCGGTATCGCAATGATCTTTGAATAATGCAGCGAGGTCATCTTCACTTGCCTTGAATGGAAGGTTTCCTACATACAATCTAGCGCCTTCAACCTGCTTGCGTCTAGGTTTCTCATCTCTTGGGGCATCAGCATCACGAACTCCGATTTTACGTCCTTTAATCTTCATGCCGTTGAGAGCAGCGATCGCAGCATCTGCCATCTCTTTCTTTTCAAATGTGATGAAACCAAATCCACGACTGTTTCCAGCATCATCTTTCATCAGTGCGAAATCAGTGATTTTACCATGTTCCTTGAACTTAGATCGTAGTTCATCATCTTCGACATCACGAGACAATCCCCCAACGAATAATCTGCATCCTGGTGCAGCTTTTTGTCTACGTTCACGACCTCCGCCGCCACCTTCTCCTTGGAACTTGAAGTAAGTGCGTTCTCGGCCGTCTTCACGAATATCTTCAGCGATGAAAGTTGCACGTCCTGCACTTCCTTTGGCGAATTGTGCTTCAGCAGCACCACTCCAGCGTTTTCCGGAACCATTCATCGATGCTTTACCTGCTTCTCCACCAAAATCATCTGCCAATGCTCTAAATGATTGATTGCCACATGTATGACATGCAACGTTCCAATCATTGTTTTGTTCTGCGACAAAGGTATCACCACACGATGGACAAAGAGCCCAAAGAACTCCACAATTCACGTCTTCACGCATATCGATTCGAATTACATTTCCCGCCTCACTTACCTTGGCACGAACAATATCTCTGCGCCGTAGACCATCTGCGGTATTGTGAAGGAATCTGTCACAAATACGAGTGACATGGAATTGTGCGTATTCTTGATCTGCCATAATGGCTCGATTGGCTTTACCTTCAACACTAAGGATTCGAATTTCTCCAGATTTCTCATTGAGTTTTACTACCTCTCCGATGACTAAATCTCCTACTTCAATTCGTAGCATTTCATTGTGAGTTTCAATACTAATGACGCCATCATTATCGACAACTTTGCCGGTTAGTAATGCGATTAAATCGCCATTTTGTTCTACTGTTCCCGTTCCGGGGCTATTCTTTTCTGTAGATCCAACTACAGTTCCTGGGGTGACGATGCTCGCCATTTTTTTCACACTCATGTTTTGGGGGAGTCACCCTACGGGTGACGGGAAGGGGATGGTTGAGGCGGGGGCTGTTTGCTTTTGAACCCCTATCATTGAGTGAATCGCCAACATTTGATGCTTGTAGTCCCCATTTTTGATGAATGATGTTGGTATGTTGCTGGCATTCTAAATTCGCCTTCGAGAATAATTTCACCTTCAGGAAGATGAGTTGCTGCAGCGCTGTGCATCATGTGCACTACTGGTGCACATTGTTGAGCGGCTTCGATAAATACTCTATCCGCTCCATGAGTTTGCACTCCCCATGGAGGATTACAAATTACAATGTCTACCTTGGGCAAATCGATTTCTCCAACTCGACCAATGATTGTTTTACCTAATTTCTGACATAACTCTGCTGCATCAATATCGCACTCTACGAATGTCACATCTGCTCCTAATAATTGCGCACCATGACCTAAAATTCCATTCCCTGCGCCGAGATCAAGTACGGTTTTTCCATCCAGTCCATCAAAACCATCTATCTGAGACAACCACAATGCTGCTAGATTACCTTCGGTTTGATATTGCTCAAGCTCCACACTATTGCAAGGGTGGGCAGGAAGTTTGGATAGAGCGATCGCCAAGTGGCGAAGTTTCAATTTAATCACCAACGTCGACCTTGGTTCTGTTGTTGGCCATAATTCGCCTGTTGCATTTGTTGAGTCTGCATTTGTTGCATACGGAAACGAATTGCTTCAGCTTCCATTCGTAAGCGAGCAATCAACTGTTCACCTGGTTGCTGCCCTCCACAAAAACGACAGAATCTAGTGCCATCTGCTTGCATTTGTCCACAACTGATACAGAATGCCATAAATCTCCCACTCCTAACTCGTCTTTGAACCCTCGCATTCAACTAACCATCTGCATGAATACTGGCCATGTTTCGAAATTCTGAGCCAATGCGCGTTCAGTAATCTCTTCTAGGCGTGGGTCAGTCATCATATCGGATGGGTCCACTCCAGCATCCAAAAGTTCCTGAATTAGAGAACGGAACTCTCTCTCAATCGGTGATGTATTGTCAACTTCAGGATCACCTGTTGGTAGCGGTATACTTTCTTCAACAACATTTGGTGTTTCCTGAGGTGAAGGTGCAGGTGTAATATTGTCTTCTTCTTGTTTAGGAAGAGCGACATTCTCGACTTCTTCAGGAATCATTTCTGCGACGAATGAATCTTCGACAGCGATTGCAACTGGCTCAACTTCAACTACAGGTTCTACAACTGGCACTTCAACGATTTCCGGTTCTGGCTTTGCTAAACCAACTCCCAGAATCTCTGCTTGCTGACGTGCTAATTCTGCAGCTTGTCTTCTTGGTAGTGACACAAAGGCTTTACCGACCAAAGCATGGATTGGGTATGGCAAGAAGTAATTTGCTAAAGGAGGAAGACTTGGATGACGGAAACATAGTATTGTTCTCTTTTCGAACGGCCTCTGATTTGGGATGTCTAAAGCGAATGGTACTGGTGCCAACTCAACAGTACTTCTTAGCCATCCTTCTTGGGTAACCAGTTGTTGCATCCAAGGCCCCATGTCTGCATTTGAAATGTTCAGGAATTGAAATGATGCTGCGCGTGGATCAAATCCTTGTTCGGTCAATAACTCCGCTTCAGCCCTTGGGCGGTGGAAAATTCCCATGACAGGTTGTCCGTGATCAATCATGTCACCATGTAACTCCAATAATTTACGTTCTTTACGTGGACACAATAGCATTATTTCAAGACGAGATGAATTTGAATCCCAAATTTCTCCCCATCTAGAATTAGCTTCATCTTTCAACTGTTGGAAAGTCATATTCGGAATCATTGCCGTGACACCCATGCAACCACCAAGCAAGCGAAGAGAGGTTGACTATTTGGTGATGTAGGATTCTTGTACAGCAAATTCTGCCAATAATATCACTCCACCGGCTGCTCCTCTAATCGTATTATGAGATAAAGCATCGAAACGGATTATATTTCCTTGAACTCTGATATTACCTACAGTTGTTGCCATTCCGTCGCCATTCCACAGGTGTTCGTCACGATTAGGAGAATCGTCGATTATCATATTCACTTCTGAGGGTGATGATGGCAAATCTAATGTTGGTAAGTTCATCAATTCTCTAACTTCTTCAACCGTTGTGTCTCTACTAACTTCGACACCGCAGGAGACGAAATGTCCATCTTTTTCTGGAACTCTATTGCATGATGCTAGAACGGGTATCTCCAAATCAAGTAATAGTTTCAATTCAGCGATCAATTTTTCCTCTTCTCCAGGAATAAATGGATTTACGTTTCCTGAATTTGCATCTTCATCGAATAGCAATTTCCATCCGCCTCCAGATAATGCTTGTCGAGTATGGATAGTGACAGATTTTATGCCTAGTTTTTTCAATCCAATAATTGGAGTTACCACGGGTACTACTGTACAATTAGTTGCACATGCATGCCCTTCGTAGGTAGACATTGCATCCGGGTTTACTTCAGGAATTACCAAGGGAATTCCAGCAATTCTTCTGAAAGCACTGGCATTCGAGAATACATGAATTCCTCTTGCTACCAAAGATGGTTCAACTATTTCTGCGACATTACTGGGTAATGCAGAGAATGCGATATCTACATCCGGTATATCACTCATCGAACAAATCAAAATGTCATAATTAGGGCGTTTTGATTCCAAACGCCATTCTATTTCATCGAACATTAATCCTACATTTCGAGGAGATCCAGCGATTGCTACAACTTCGAAAAATGGGTGACTGTGCAGTAATTCTTGGAGGCGCTGACCAACTAGGCCGCTTGCTCCAAGTATCGCAACACTGTAGCGACTCATCTTCATTCCTCATGTGGCGTGGGGAAGATTCTCCTTATGATGAGTTTCCTTGCAATTGAGGTCCCATCTTTGATACTTCCAAGTTTAGCCTCTCCTACACGTTTCGAATAACTGATTGGTACATGTTTCATAGTAATATTCTGATAAGCACATGAAGTATACATTTCTGCTTCGATTTCAAAACGCATACTGTTTAATTTTAGGCTAGAAACAGCTTCTTTTGAGAATGCCCAGAAACCAGAGCACAGGTCATTGACAGGTTCGCCATGCAATGCTACAGCAAGCCATGTAAGGAGATGATTTCCAAGCCAATTAGTGCGAGTCATAGCATTTTTACCTAGATTGCCATGTAATCGATCACCTATCGAGATACCACCCTTTGGGATAGAAGAAATCATTCGAGGAATTTCTTCTGGAGAATAGGTGCCATCAGAATCTAACATGACCAATACATCATCATCCAATTTTTTGAATTCTTTGAAAGCCTGACGGATTCCAGCACCTTTTCCTTCTCCCCATTGATTTATGATTTGACAACCGAGTTCATCTGCAATCTTGAGAGTGTTATCTGTTGATCCTCCATCTACGACAACAACTCTGGAATTAAATCCTAATTTTTCTAATTCAAAGAAAGGAATTCTTGAATAGACTTGAGGTAAAGCCCTCTCTTCATCAAGAGTGGGTAACATGATGAATAGGTTTCTCACATGCCTTGGGTGGTGGTTCAACAATCAAGCCTTTCGCTCAAATTCACGCTATATGAGTTGTTTCTACCCAGTGAATTCGGATTCCAGTCTCATCAATCATCTGATCTCCTCTACCAGATGCACCTAATGGATTAATCCAATATTCAGCCTCACTTTGAATTACTATATCGAAACCTCCATCACCTGCAGATTTACAGGAATTATACCATCCCGAACCCTGATATTCGTTACCATTTACTATTGCTGAAACATCACCAACAAATTCTACCATGACACAAACTTGGTAAGAAGTTGTATCGTTTACATTGAAGTGGTGAGTACCTTCAGTAAGATATAATCGTTCATCACCTAGATTGAATGGATCAAGTTCTCTGAGTGACGACCAGGGGTCAGGTCGCATATTTTCTCCTTCGACTTTGTGGTATTGGGATACCATGTTGTCATCTTCGAGAATGTAAACTACTGATGCACCGCTAGACCACAACTTTTCCCAATGCGTTGAAGCTTGTATATACTGCATCATAATTCCTTTTGGAGAGGCTAAGGCATGAGTGATTCCCAATTCTTGTAATCGGGATATGTCGTCGTAGATTATCGCAGTTGTAGCCGCATTCTGTATTGAATATTCTTGATTTAGAATTCCTAGTGTTGGAACAGAAGTTACTCCAATGTGTTCTGGAATAGAATAAATATGTCCCCAATGTTCATTTTCAGTGTAAACAATCGAGTCCTCAGGTAATTCATCTAGCATGTTGAAAAGATTCGCTTCGCCATTTGAAATTACATGCAGTTCATCATGTTCTGATAATTCTGAAAGTGCGCTGTGAGCGATTCCACACAATAATAATGTTACAATCATAACAGCTCTACCCCCATCTGATGATATACCTCCTTCCATCTTTGAGAGACGCATTCCTACCAAAGTAGCGAGTGGTATGTGGAATGCATGCATACTCATAGAGTATAATGCATATGAGAGCATTGAAAGTAATGCAAAACCCTCCACGCCATCTAGTAAGTGAATTGAGGATAAGATCCAATTTAACCCAAACCATGTCATGAGTATTCTAGCATTTTTATCACTACGTAATGTCCATCCTGCCCACAGCCCAAGTGGCAATAGTAATCCAGCATACATTGCCATTGGAATGCCACCTTGCCATCCGTATTCTGCGAATACAGACTTACCATCAAATGCTGGTGAGATAACTATTACAGCGAAGAGTATGGATACCATAAGAATACTTGATTGTACTCTTTCTGTCACGGTGATTTTTTGCCCCTTTGAAACTATTATGTGCGCTGCAATTAAGGTAGACATGTAGATTAATCCAGTTGGATGTATCATTGCGACTACTAAGCCAGTAATTGCCGCAGTGCCCCACCTTATCTTATCTCCAAACATCGTGAGAATTACTACCAACCCCAATTGGCTGGCAACAGTTGGATAACCTGAATCTAGATTTTTTGCAAAAAGTGCTGGTGCCAGCAACATTGCCATTATTGTCCAATGTCCGCAATTCAATTTTTCACCGATTGCAGCTATACCCATTAGCAATGATGTGAAACATATTGTCCCTAGGATGAAAACCGCAGTTGCGGGGGAACCTCCTAGCCATGCTGCTAGCATTGGGAATGCAGGTGGATATATCCAAAATCCCTCTGATGGTTGTGAGAGTGAGAAATCACCATTTCTAGATATTGCGTCTGCTAGAGATGCAAATCCTACCCAATCAACACCCATGGGTCTCATGTATGTCAACGGAGTAATCGCTATGAAGCAAGCAATCGCAGTAAAAATCCAGAACCAAGGATTACGTTCAACTTTACTATCGGTTGGAATCGGATCTAATTCAACTCTTATTGAAATGATAGCGATAATATTTGCTAGAATAAATAATCCTGTTAATGAATCTAAAGTCCATCCCAGCATGAAACATAGTCCTGCTAAACCCAGGCAAGTTAGCATCCCAAGAGCAGGGGTTAGCAGTAATTGGCGCTTCCAATCACCTTCTTTGTCAATCCGCCGGGCAATTGCGATTCCGGGTAAGATTGCGACTCCTAACCCGAGAGACATAGGCTTGGCTTGTGCTTCATGTCTTCAAACCTATTTGCGAAGAATCATCAATTAGAGCCATTTCGGTATGGGTATGGCAGAAGTCATCATACTTCCTGAAGACTATTGGGTATTTGATTTCACCAAAGGAGTAGATCCAGATTTTGAATGCCCATTCCCGTATCAAATAGGACGCTATGACGAAGTTCGTCCAGGAATGTACACTCAAGAATTGTTTGATGGCAATCGTGACCTTCACATTGGAATTGACATCGGAGCGCCAGTAGGTGAGCCTGTTCATGCATTTTCGAAAGGTATTGTTCATTCTCTCGGTATAAATGACGAACCGGGTTCTTATGGACCAACAATCATTGTAAAACACGAAATTGATAATCGTCCAATTTGGGCATTGTACGGTCATCTTTCTGTAGAGTCATTAGACATGGTCGAAGTAGGAATGGAAGTTGAAGAAGGACGAATAATAGCAACTGTTGGCGACGAGAGTGTAAACGGGGGCTGGGAGCCTCATTTACATTTTCAATTATCTTGGGATGAGCCTAGTGAAAACGACATGCCAGGAGTTGTCGC
>QQSA01000011.1 GCA_003602535.1 Candidatus Poseidoniales archaeon | reverse complement strand
AACCCTGCAAACAATGTCTGTAATGTGATCAAAGCCGCCACAACTCGGAATAAGATGTCCCAATCGTTTGCTGCAGCGATAATATGGGTAATGAAAAGAGTGACAAACACTCCCGTGTAAATCAATATTGGAACCCACATCTATTGAGGCTACATGCCATTGGTTCATATGTCTCTTCTTCATAGACTTACCATGCGCCTACTATTTGTCTGCGTGGGAAACTCATGCCGTTCACAAATGGCTGAAGGTATTGCAAGAAGTCTAGGTCATGATGCTGCTAGTGCCGGAACTCATCCGGCAAGCGAAGTAAGTCCTAATGCAATCAAAGTTTTACAATCTCGAGGTTTGAGCACTGAAGATTTACATCCGAAACTAATTGACGACATAGATTGGCAATCATACGATATGATTGTTTCAATGGGTTGCGGTGTCAATTGTCCAATGATAAGAATTGATCAAGACTGGGGTCTAGATGATCCTGTTGGGCAACCCATGGAAGTATTCGAAACATGTGCTGACATCATTGAAGAACGAATCAAGAGTTTGTAATAATTGACTAAGACTCTTACTGAGCCTGGATTTCTTTACTGGTATCATTAAACGGATTTTAATAATAATTTTCAAAACCCTAATTAATAGTTTTATTTAAATTGTTATTAGGTTCGGCGAGTGCATGGCCACTGGCGATGATAACGCACTTCCGGAAATCACTGAATCATATGATGTCATTGTTGTAGGAGCAGGGGCTGCTGGCGTAGGAGTTGCAATTGCAATTCAGCACACAGGTATCAAAAATTTCCTTTTAGTCGATCGTGAATCAGTAGGTGCGTCATTCGCATCTTGGCCAGATGAAACTCGGTTCATTACACCATCATTTCCAAGTAATTCGATTGGAATGCTTGACCTCAATTCAATTGCAATTGGGGTATCTCCTGCATTTAGTATGAGGATTGAACACCCTACTGGGAAAGAGTTCGCTACTCATCTACAGAGTCTTGCAGATTATTTTGAACTCCCTGTTAAGGATAAAACAGACATAATTGCTATCGAAAAACATGAAGAGGTTTTTCACCTGAAGACTAATTCAGAAACGTTAATTGCAAAAAATATTGTTTGGGCTGCTGGAGAATATCAATACCCAACTCAAGGGGGATTCATCGGTAGCGAACTGTGTATCCACACTTCAAGTGTGGAAAGATATGGTGAAATGGATGGTGATGATTTCCTAATAATTGGCGGATATGAAAGTGGTATTGATGCAGCATATCATCTTGCTAGAAATGGAAATAATGTTCAAGTGTTAGATGCAAATTGTCCATGGAGTGAAGAAAGTTCTGATCCAAGCATTGCATTATCGACGTTTTCTTTTGAACGCATGCTTGATGATAAATTCAAATCAAATGTCGAGCTGTATGCCGAAACGAGAGTCAAATCTGTGACTTTAGAAGGGAATACCTACCATGTTACAACTGAAGACGACACTATTTTCGAGACAAAAACACAGCCTCTATTGGCAACTGGATTTGATGGAAGCCACAAATTTGTTTCTCACTTATTCGAGGAAAGGCCTGATGGATTCCCCTCACTCACTGAACAAGATGAATCTACAATAGTTCCTGGAATGTTTCTATGTGGACCTTCAGTACGCCATGATGGGCATATATTCTGTTTTATTTTCAAATTTAGACAACGTTTTGCAATCGTGGCGCAAGCCATAGCATCGTCCTTCAAACTACCAACGGAGGAATTTATTGAGGCATACAAGGGGTGGGGCATGTACCTAGATGATTTATCATGCTGTGGTCAGGAGTGTTTGTCATGTTAAACGAAACTAAACCTGGAAAAATTATATCTGAAAGTTTTTCATCTCAAACCCGCCTAAAGAAAATGGTTGAATTTGAATGGTTAGGTCAGACTTTAGCAAGCATTTCTTGGATTGTGAGTGTGTTCGTCTATGGCATAGAGTCCCTAGGTGATTGGTTACAATTAATTGCAGCATCTTGTTGGTTTCTATCGAATGTCGCAGCCATTATCTTGATTGATAAAAATTTAAAATGAAGACGAAGATTTGTAGGGATTGAAAATATGTATTCATCGATAGTCATCTAGTTTGAACTAATAATGTCAAGTTGTGACTTCTGTACACGTTTTGGGTATTGTTCATAGTATGCCAATTACAGGACTTACTATGGTCGATTTAGTCGAAGCTGTCGATGAGCGCGGAGTCATCGTTAGCCCAATACTACCTGAAAATTGTAAAAATTATCTCATCGATATCGATGGGACAATCTGTGAAGATATTCCTAATGAGGAGCCTGAACGTATGGCCACTGCCAAAGTGTTTGAAAACGTTGCAGATCAAATCAACAAATGGTACGATGAAGGACACCAGATTTGCTTCTTTACCGCTAGAGCAGAAGAACATAGAGAAGTCACTGAAAAATGGCTTGCTGAGAATGGTTTCAAGTGGCATTCCTGTCTGTTTGGAAAACCTCGTGGTGGAAATTACCACTGGATAGACAACCACATTGTCAGAGCGACGAGGTTCAGAACAAAAATGACTGAATTCATCACTAAGAAAGTAGAAATCGAAGTTTTCGATGACGAAAACTGATTACAATGTTTGAGGTCCGCCTAATGGCATGTCTGGAAGCATTGTGATATTCTCACCACGTAG
>QQSA01000109.1 GCA_003602535.1 Candidatus Poseidoniales archaeon | reverse complement strand
TAGTGTCGCCATGTCATTATCAACTCCATGACTACCGCCGTAGATTAATTCATGACCAGAATAATCTGTGCCTGTAAAGTAGACAGAAAACAAAGCATTCATTTCTAAACCGGATACATCAATTCCACTGAAAGTCAGTGTTCTCTCTCCAGAGACACCCTCAGGTAAATTCTTTGAAATGGAGTTATATTCTGATTCATCAGCAATGCCATCGCCATTAGAATCATCTAATACTTCCCTCCAATAATGCATAACCAACTCATCACCCAGAGCTTGATTATCAGTCACTGTAACCTGCATTGACAATGAAGAGGTTGGATCCCAAGTAAAACCATCAGCAGCCAATAATCTCTGACCATTGTTTACTTGCAAGTTCGAGGCCCATGGTGATTCATCATCGAGGAGTATGTTAACTGGAGTGGTAAGTGTAGTGTCTTCAGCGCCACTTGCTCCAGTAATTGGTCCTACTCTCAAGACATAAGGGGTTATGTTAGCCTCAGTTGCATTAACAGGAAGTGTGACTAAACCTGCCCATTGTCCATCTGCTACTGAATTCAAAATAACGTTTGTTCCATCAATATCAACTGCTACTACGAAATCATCTACACTCGGTCGCATGTCCTGAGTATTTTGGAATCGCACTGTTCCAGATACTGATACTTGGCTACCTGACTTAGCCCAGAATGGATAAGAAGGAGAAAACATATCGGATAAATCATGATCAAACAAATCTTTAACTTGCCAAGAATCTACCTGCAGGTCATTCTCGCTGGCTTGAGTAGCAATTCCTCCAGATTGTGCAGTAGCAGGAGAGAGACCTTCGCCATTAGCATCAAAACCTTGTGCAGACCAACTGATAGATTGCGAATCATCCCAATCCCAATCGACATTAAATTGCCAATTGACGACTAATCTTCCACCAATCTCACTAACATTTGAACTATCATTCAGCTTAAGCATTCCAAATCCACTATTCTGGACAAAGGTTCCACCAGATTGTATATCGCTGAGAATAATTTCAACTGTATCTCCCGATGAATCTAGTCCTGTTAGATGGATTTCATCGATGTTTTCGTTTCCTAGCAGGTGATGATGTTGAGTTGTAAAGCTCTGAGAAACATTGTTTGGATACCACGTTTCAGGGACCGTAAATGGATGGTTAGTGATCATATTCTCATGATATACTCCGCCATCGATAGCCACGCCTCCTGCAACAGAATTCCAAGTTAATGGAACATTTACAATCGAGACTTGTCCATTGTTTGAATTAGCTTCATGATATGTTTTTACAACTTGACCTAAGCCAGATACGTTTTCGAATAACTGATATCCTATTGCAAAAGAACCTATTTCGTAAGAAGTTGTAGGAGAGGATGTTAAATCAATTTCAATGGATGACCAATTTCTTCCACTCGAGTCAACTTGAGTGCTTGTTGCGACTAGCTGAGGACTCGATATTGAAATTGTAGTAGTACTCCAATTGTAAGTTGCCAATTGATAGAAATTATTACCACCACTTGAAATCGTGAGTGGTTCTGTATCACCTAATGGCGTAATTCCGAGTAACAGGGTATGGATAATGGCATCTTCAGGCACTAGCACCGTCAAAGTATCATTACCAGTGACACTTAATGAATGTACAATAGAACTGGAATTAACTCTAGTTTGCCATCCATATGAGCCATAAGATGGAGACGATGAAAACTCCCAATCAATAATCCCATCATTTGCTAAATCAATAGATGCATCATGAGCAGGTTGCGCAAACTCCCCTCTAAATGCCAAAGTTTCGATCATTGCTCCAGGCGCCATAGTAATTGTAGGACTGATGTATGTTTTCATCCCACCTAAGTTCAAGACTGAATTTGCAGCAATTGCCGAAACACTTTGTGTACCTACTGTAATTAGAGAAGCTGTTGTCTGAGTGAAATTACCAGTAACCATTGCGGACGAAATAGGCCTAGATGAATATCCGGAATCCCCTGATATCACTTGGGTAGCACCGCCAGAATTCTCCCATGTACCATTTGATAGCCTCACTAATGATGAGGGGATATTCCAGCCATTTGATTCACCGAAGTAACGAGTTGCTCCAACTGATAGTTCACGTATTAGAGGAGTATAATATTCGTCAGTAGTTCCCATCAAAACCTCGATTCTAACATCTTGATGTGTCGTTCTATCAATACTGGAAAGTGACAAAGGTAAGCTCATATTCTCATGGCCATCGATTACATGTCCAGTTGTATCCAGAACGTTGACTCCATACCATGTATTATTTGGAAGAATGATGTCCGCATCTACGAAACCATAGCCCAAATCATGAGTCGAAATTAATGGGCTAATCCATGAACCTTCAGTTTCAAACCAATCAACTTCAAGACCAATATTATCAACATACCATCCTGGTTCTTGAACAGCGGAATCTGCAATTTGTCTAAACTTGAAAGACACATTGTTTCCAGACAAGTTTGAAACATCATATTCCATATTTAGCCATGGAATATTTACCGAACTAGAACACGAAAATTGTCCAGATGATGCAACATACTGACGTCCATCCCAAACATCTGTGCCAACAAAACCAGTTGTGCTGGTTATTTGACCATCATACCAATTACTTCCATTTGCATAATTGACATAAGCTTGATTCCAAGTTCCACCATTTGTTGAAACATATAGTGCCCCACCATCCCAGCCATCTTCTGAACACATCCAGTGCTTCCAGACAAACCTAGCACTAGCCCCTAATGGAACGTAATAGTTTGGTGAAATCAGAGAATTATCTGAACTAGGATCATAATCACCACATAGATTTGTTCCAAAACCAAGACTGGCACTTGGGAAAGAAGATGGCCCATCTGAATAGCTCGAACACAATGCGCCAAATTCCCAACCGGTTTGACTTGCCTGATTGGAGATACTCCATCCGCCAGGAGGAAGAGCAGGTGAATCTTCTAGACTGTCAGTACTCGATAAACCACCACTTCCAATTTGGATAAATGACCAATCATCATTTGCGCCATTTACTCCGTAATGCGATGCTGCAGTATTTGATGAGAGCATGTTTGAATCAACAACTGTCCCAGATGAATCAATCACCTTGAACCAATCAACAGTAAGTCCTTCTTTAGAATCTTGAGGAGTACCATACTGTACCGATGAGTCTGTTTGAACCAAGTAACGTATCTTTGAGGGGCCACTGGAGCCAATCATTGAAGCAGGTATTGAAAAATCAAGAACTACAAAGCCTCCAGAATCATCGAATACTGTAGTTCCATTAGGAAGAGTATAGCTGCTACCAGGAATTGCTCCGGACCTAGAGCGACAAGAAGTTGAAGTTGAGCTAGTGGATGACGAGATATCGGTCCATGTTGTTCCATTATTAGTTGATAATTCGACACAGAAATTATCGTACGATGAACCTTCTAAATCGAATTCTAAGCGAGTTTGTATTTTTGAACCAGAATTAGTTGCTGACAAATTGACATCACTTTCCAAAGCGCCTTCAGCGTTATTGTTGTAATTACAAGTTGTAGCTGTTTGTGAATAACAACCATGGTGCCAAAGTCCTATTGAATTACCAATATTAGTTATCGAAAAATTGTCTAGGAACCATCCGGGTCTTAGTGTGTTGTTGCTATCGGTCCAAACTTGGAATCTAAACTCCATGAATGTAGCATTTGAGATTCCTGTCAAATTATCAAGGTTGAATAAGGCATTATTCCATGAACTGAAATTGCCATCACCATAAACGCCAAACCCTGATCCATTAGCACCATTAGGTACGGACGCATTTGTTGAGATTGTTGAAGGATAACCGCCTGCAGGCTCAATGTAAGTCCAATTTCCATTGTCCAATTTGTATTCAACCCATGCCCCATCATTCACATCAAGGTGATGCCAATGTGAAAATGTAAGATTGAAATGATTTATCGGGGATGGGATTGTAAATTGTGGCCCTGTCAAAGCTCCTGCCGAATTCGATGGCAATGCTTGACCAGGTAATGTGCCGGCCACAACTCCACCATCAGCAGCAGAAACGGGAACAGAACCATGCGCCAATGTTCTTGTCGAACCACTAACAATTCCGCCAAGGCTAGTTGGATTTACTGCTTCCCAAATCGATCCAGAATGACTCCAGCGTGATGGTAATTGCAAACTTGCTGATGAAAAAGTATCAACATTAGAAACTGAACTATCTGGAGCTAATGACATCGCTCCATCGAATTTGCCCATCATCGAATCAGTAAATTGACCAGCACTAAAGTTTCCAGGAACATCCTCTCCAGTCCAAGTATGTCCCGTGCCATCAGGCAAATATCCACTCTCATCTACATGCAACCATGCATCAATAACCGTGGCATTACCGGGAACTTCAAACCCGTTAGGCACATTTTTCGTATTGCCTGCAAGGCCTGAAGGTCCACTCCAAATACTAGTAGCAGCAGTCGCCACATTGCTAAACATTAGAATGGATAAAAACGCGCACCAGAATGTTTTCTTGGACATCACGACCTACACAACGGACCCTACGGGTCCGCCGAGTCCTATCAACTCTACCCTCTATGGTCGATTCAAAATCTCTCGCTTAATGTACTAAACTGTCACTGTGGAGCCACCAGCGAGAATTGAACTCGCGACCTCCTCATTACCAATGAGGTGCTATACCGCTAAGCCATGGTGGCGTAACCGTGGCGACCTACCGTTGTGATATAATCGATTCGGAATTGAAAATGGCTATTCCAACCGTTTCGGTTAAACAGGATATGCTTGTCAGCCGGTTTGCGGCCGAGATCGCATAGCCTGGTATTGCGCGCGACTGGAAATCGCGTGTCCTTGTGGCACGGGAGTTCAAATCTCCCTCTCGGCGCCTGACTTTCGAAAGTATTCTAGAGCTCATTTTTGTCCAATCAGTTCTGATATTGTTTAACAACTTCCACTTACTAGGGATACTATGCAACCACATAATGACCAATATCTATCTAATTTTCAGCAGCCTCAGGGTCAACCTAATATTGTTACAAAAGATCCAGATAGCCCGGGATTTGGGAAAGGACTCGCTGTAGGATTTACAATTCTAGTTCTAATTTGGACCGCAGAGGTTTTTGGCGAATGGAATAGTATTCAAAATGCAAAGAAAGATTACTATGAGCCAGAAAAAAATGATGGGCCTGTAACTTACGAATATGCAGTTTGTAATCCCGATGACTCCGCCTATGATTCAGGTAGATGTCAAGACCGAATTTTCGATGAGGCAATAGAATCAAGAGAATCTGACATGTATATTGAAATGATAAAAATTGGAGCTTGGATCACTATTTGGGTTAGTTTAGCAAGAATTATGATTTTTGGAAATATATCTTACCGAGTGATGATATCCAAAGGAAAATAACATCAATTGTAGTGGACTTCTTTCTCAACCAATGAATGATTTATTTCTCTGGGATCTGGTTTGCGATGGATGATTTTGTGCTCAATTAGAATAACCAATGGTGTAGGAATAAACAAAAATATCAACGATAAAAATGGATGATCGTTTACCCATTCTTTCCTCTCTTCAATCATTTCATTGATTTCCTCTTCGGATTTATCTCTAAAAGGAAGAGTAAGTATCAATACCTTTACCATAACCAACAGTATTCCAAATGCAATAATAATAGCAGTACTTGTTGAAAACATATTATTCACTGATCACTTGTTTGATTTTTTAGCAACTCAAGAAGAGCCACTACACCTATTCCTGCTGCTGCGCCAGCTAGACCACCAACCAATGCAGCATTGAATACTTCATCAGTACCCTTCTTCTTAGCCTCAGCCTTCAGTTTCTTCAACTGATATGCTATAACTTGCTGCGACTTGTCTAAAGTTTCAGCGATCTCTTTTTGATTCCATCCAAGTGCACGCAATTTGAGCATCTCGGCTAGTTCCTTAGGAGTCAGGCCCATAGACACCCGTAAAGGTCTAGGCTTATAAATTTTGTATTTTACAAAAAATAAGCGTATTTTACTTATTCAGTTTGTACATCATTGGATTCTCCAACTATCTGCCAATCCTTACCATTCCACCAATATGAACTGCCATCGGACATTTTCTTCCATGAATGACCAGATTCATCGGTCCATTGTCCCAATGTAGTTACTGTTTCTTTAG
Source organism: Candidatus Poseidoniales archaeon (assembly GCA_003602535.1). Classification (GTDB taxonomy): domain Archaea; phylum Thermoplasmatota; class Poseidoniia; order Poseidoniales; family Poseidoniaceae; genus MGIIa-K1. Next base: position 4,829 of record QQSA01000109.1, on the reverse strand, counting down.
CAGGTTCCTGCACATTAGAAGGAACTTGCCCTGGAAGTGGAGGAGGAGGTAGAACTTTTGCAGTTTTATCTGGGCCGGTTAAGTTTGGGTTCACTTTCTTCTTGGGTTGATTGTAAATTAGAATAACTAACACAGAAATAATGATTATCATAATTGAGAATACAGCTAACTCGAGTCCAATGGATTCTTGATCACCACTTTCAGAGCTAGTACTATCGCTCTTTTCTGTATCGGATTCTTCATCCAACACTGTTTCGTTATCCAATCCTGTTTCGTTATTAGCCGTATTATTATTCACGTCAATAATTGGCTGCTTTGAATTATATTCAGGAATATCAATTACTGTAGTTGCTCTTGAATTGTCGAAATTGCCGATTGCATCTACACCAGTGAGACCAAAAAACAGCCTGTCGTCACATCCACCTTCGCAAATTATTGAACTTTGAACAGTGAAATCAGTATCGTAATTTTGAGTTTCAATACAATTAGATCCGGTATCAACAAGGCTCTCCCATTCTGAAGTATCGAATTGCCAAGGTGCCCAACAAATCATCCAGTTGTTAACATCATACGTATCTGTTGCATCCCATGAGAATTGATGTATGTATTCATCTTCAGTTATATCCCCACTGTTTAATGTAACTACTAGATTCGAAATCTGTGGTTTTGGTGATAAACCACCGTCTGCAGTGACCATTAAATTCGCAGGATTTCCAACCGAAGATGTCGATAGACTCTCTACTTGTACTTGGATATGGTATGTAACTCCATCAACTAATTCTAACAAAGCATTAGTTTGTGAAGCAGGGATACTAACACTGTCCCCAAGAATGGGGTTGCAATTATTTGTGCCGCAATAATAAATCATCGTCACATGATTTTCCTCTAAATTCATATCATATTCCCAACTTAACTGGACCTTTGCATCTGAGAGCATAGAACTTGCCAAATTCACAATACCAGCAAGAATTTCAAAATCAGAACAGAACTGAGAATCTCCGGGATACTTTTCACAATAATCAGTAAGGGTTTGGACATCAGAATCATCATCATCGAAGTCAGAGTTGTAGCCGACACAATCCCTGTCAAAATCAATCCATTCATCTGGGATTTGATTCATTGGACACTCGGGCAAGTACGATTCAGTACTGTCATCATAGCCATCTCCATCAAGATCTATGCACCCGTGTCGTACAATCGATATTAGAACGCCATTTGCAGTGTCGAATGAGACAGCTTTGGAACTTGTACCGTAGTCAGATGGGCAAAAATCGCTTTGATAGCCGTCATTATTATCGCCAAAACCATCACCATCTGTATCACGCCATTGCGTTGACTCATATGGGAAAGCATCTGCATCCCCTACTGGGTGGGCTTGAACATCACCATATGGATCTGAATATCCATCGCCATCACTATCTAGGCAGCCAATACGGTCTTCTGTTGAGGTCCCATATTGCGTTGGACAATCGTCGAAAATATCGAGCACTCCATCGCCATCATTTTCAGATAAATCAGCAAATCTTGCCAAATAGATGTCATGACCTTGGTCTGCAACAACAGATAGGTCGCCAAACCTAATTGTAGCAAAATTTTCTCCTGTAACATAAATCGAATCTGAATCTACTTCAATTGCTTGACCATAAGCCCAAGCCCCATCAAAAACAGTGGCCCATATCCATTCACCGGACATGTCCATTTTCGCATAATAAGGGTTCGCGAATCCATCTGCAGTAATATGAATATCACCGATATAGTCGGATGTCCTAAAGCTTCCTGCAACGAAAATCCCATCGCCATTTGAACTGACTTCGATGTCGGAAAAAAGACTATCACCAAAATATGTACTCGAATTGTAAGATTCATTCAAAAAATCAATATTAGCCCAAATCCATGTAAACTGTGGTGTTAGTTGGGCAATGAATCCACCATGTGGATTTTTATTTGCCAATGTGCAACCATGACAATGTCCACTCACAATTAGATTTGAATGGATTTCCATCTCACCTATTGACGCAATGTATCGAGCAGAGTCCCCTTCACCAAATGCAATTGTTGAATCTATAATTATAGCAGATTGCCATATCCCATTACTATTCAATTTAGCAACAAAACCTGATCGAGAATAATATTCACCATCAGCAGATTGTTCTGGATTATTCGACGACAATGTAATGCTACCAAAATCAACTGAATCATGAAAATCACCGCCGACATAAACATTGTTTTGATCGTCAATTGCAACAGCATTGATGTCAAGATCTGCCTTCCAAGAGTGAGAAGGTCCACTCTCTATTTTCTCAGCCATGATCCAATTTCCTGTGGATGAAATTGTTGCAATAAATCCAGTTGGTTCAAACGTGCTAGATAATTGGAACTGGCCAAAATGTATAGTCGAATCATCATCTTTATCGAACATTCCAGCGATTGCCAAATAATTCTCATTGGGAGACAGTACAATTGAATTCTTATAATTCAAGTCTTCATAGTCACCGCCTTCTATATTTCTAGCCCATTGCCATGCTCCATTCGTGTCAATCTTAGCAACGAAAATATCGTCACCTAGATTGTTATCCGACGGGTCATCATCGGAATTTTCAAGTGTATATGAACCAAAAGAAATAGATGGAGAATAAAATTCACCAGCCAAATATGAATTTCCATTTGAATCTACAACAATGTCACTTACGAGGTCCATATCTATTCCACCAACAGTTCGCGCCCATAACAACTCACCGTCAGTGTCGATTTTGACGACAAAAATATCTTCTTCACCGTTAGTAGTGAAAATTGTATCACCAATTTCAAACCCCTCGTCAAAATATCCGGCCACATACATATTTCCATTATTATCAACGGCCAACCTTGGTTCTTCCACAGAATTTTCTCCGCCAAAGCCGATGAGCAAATCATCTGATAAAGAACGGGCATCTGTGGAATTACTATTATCTTCAGACAAAGATTCGTATTCTTTAGAATCAATTGACAATGCATTGGATGACGCACCAATTAGAATCAGAGTGAGTAACAAAGCCTTGACAGAAATTCGCGGCTTCATGGTTTTCCTAATCAATACTAGTATTATGAATTTTGTATGCCAATAACCAAATACTGCTCCAGGAGAGAATTTTCGCCTTCATCAAATGAAGAATGATTGCGATTAGTTGATAGTTTCAAACCCAAAGCACGGTCCATGTCCGACCCAGTTATGAGTCCCGATGGCAAGTTCATGTGGACTGGTTCCGAATGGGTTCCTGCACCTCCATCTTCGGAAGATAGTGGCATGATAAATATGCAAGATTCCGTTATAGCAGGCGATGTTGTTCGTAATACGGTCATAAATAACGATGCTGAAGCAGTAACCAATGCAGTGGTCAGTGCTTTACAACAAATGGGAATGATAAAACCACAAAATGAAGTGAAATCATTACCTACTGAAAAAGTTATTTTGCCACAATCATTCAATGTTGGCGACCATGTTGAATATCATAGCCCAACTAATGCCAGATGGTTGGATCGTTGCACCGTTGTAGCTGTAAATGACGATGGAACTTATCGAATTGAAGTTCCAAAAGACAATTTTGTTGAAACTAAATTCGCAGTAGTAATTGGAACATCGCCGGGGACGATTAGGCCTGCATCAACTCCGTTCAAACCAGGTGACCGAGTATTCGTAAATTGGAGAGATATGGGGCATTATTATCCAGGAACTATCTCTAAAGAAAACTATGACCACTCGTTTATGATTGTATATGATGATGGAGATGTAGAAGATAATGTCGAATGGGGACTTATTGAACCGCTCAATGAAAATTCAAAGGAGGTTCAGGATTACATAAACCAAGACTCTGCTGCAGAAATAGAATTAGTCGAAGCATTCAATGTGTTTGACACTAATAATTCAGGTACAATTTCTGCCAGAGAATACTTCAAAATCCTTACTGAAATGGGAGATGATCCATTATCTGTTCAGGAAGTTATGAGTGAATTTGCAGAAATTGGAATTGGCTTAGACTCTGAAATCGACTATCGTGCATTGGTTAAATTCATGAGCGGTTCTGATTCAACGGAGAAATCCAAGATAAAACCTGAGGTAGTGATTCGCGATGCAAGAATCTCAGGCGGTAAACTGAAGGGTTACGCGTATGCACATCCAAAGTTGGGTGAAGGCCCTGTTAAATCTTCACCAATAATCAATATCACATATGATGAAAGAGCTACTGCTCGAGTGCAGACAAAGAATACGGTCTATGTTGTTGGACCAACTGGATGGACCATAAGTCCTGACAATCATCCGTTCAACAATTGATATTCAGGGGTTAGATATCGATTTTAATCGATTAAAGATTAGTTTTTATTTATCGAGGCAGAGCAATGGATGCGATAATCATAATTGTAGCAATTGCTGCTTTCATTGCAGCAGCATTGACAGTGCCGGCTGGCTTTGGACTCTCAACGATGTTGACACCAATTGTCCTGATTATTATGGAGCCACATGAAGCTGTTGCAGTGGTCGCTATTGTTCACGGTGCACATAATGCTGCCAAGTATTACAGTTTGAAAGAGCATGTCGATTTTACTGCTATCAAGCGATATGGAATTTGGTTGATTATAGGCGCTATCATCGGTGCAATTTTACAAAATATTGTCCCTCAAAAACCACTACTTCTTGTTATTGGATGCTTCTTGATTATTCTACCACTTTTGACACTTAGCGAAAATTGGACAGGATACAAAATTCCAGAAGCAAATGATAGAATCGGAGGCTTTGGATCGGGTTTCATGGGTGGCCTTTCTGGTCACCAAGGAGCGTTAAGAGCAATGTTCCT
>QQSA01000108.1:8152-8670 GCA_003602535.1 Candidatus Poseidoniales archaeon | reverse complement strand
AGGTGCATACAACTGCAAGAACTGTACAGCCGTGCTCCAACTATTCCTGAAGAGAATTTTGAAAAATTATTGAATGAATTTACTCCAAAAGACTTCAGATCTAATTTTAAGAATATTGATTCCAAGCCTTTTGCTGCAGCTAGTATAGGTCAAATACATCGTGCAGAACTACTCGATGGAACTAAAGTTGTAATCAAAATAATCAAATCCGATTTTGAAAAGTCATTCAGAAAAGATGTCAAACGTATGAAGAGATGGGTTAGAATGGGGTTATTCTTCAACCCACGACTGAAGAAGGTTGGAAATCCAATCGGTTTACTAGAACACATCGAAGATTATACATTGCGAGAATTGAATCTGTTGAACGAAATTAAAGGAAAAGAAAGATTGCAGTCTCTTGCTGAACAATACAAAGGGAAATTTCCAATGCCAAAACTGAAGTTCCCTAAGATTTGGAAAGAATTGTCAAATGAGCACGTACTAGTTGTCGAAGAAATTGAAGCACCGACTTTAGAATC
>QQSA01000108.1:0-8046 GCA_003602535.1 Candidatus Poseidoniales archaeon | reverse complement strand
GGCAATGCGATGATGACTAAAGATAAGGATTTCATTTTCATTGACACTGGAGCTATTTGTGAAGCACCCGATCATGTTCGAAAAGCCCTGTTCGGATTCTTTTACTTCTTAGCCAAGGGAGAATTAAGAAATTCATTCGATGCTATGTTGACAATGGCAGATGTTGCTCCAACCGGAAAAACACTGCAGACATATTATGATTCAATGCACGAATTGTATGATGGATTCGTAGGCACATCAGTTAGTGAAGTATCCTTAACTGAACAGATGATGAAGACTGTCAAAGCAGCAGTACTCGCAGGCTGTTCTTTCGGGGAAGATGCATTTCCAATCATTCGCTCATTAATGTACATGGATGGGATGGTTTTGAAAGGTCATCCAGATGTTGATCTAATTTCTTCAATGGGTCCATATTTAGACGAATTTGCCACACTAATCGACCCTGCAACATTGTTAGAAAGAACAAACTCATCACGATTTAGTTTGGTGGAACAAAACCGAACTTTAAGAACTAAAACTCCGGCGTGAATTCTATGTCTGCATCAAGTCAACCATCAGTAGCTATTATCGGAGCAGGCCCAGGTGGTCTAGCATCAGCATTATTATTGGCAAAATCAGGTGTTAAGGTAACCGTTTTTGAGCGTTCAAAACAAGTGGGCGGACGGAACAAAGTATTCGAGAGAGATGGTTTCAAATTCGATTTGGGTCCAACATTTTTTCACTACCCTGAAGTAATTGAAGACATCTTCACTGCAATCGGCTTAGATGCTCATGAAGAATTGAAATTGAAGAAACTGGATCTCAACTATAGATTAATCTTCGGACAAGGTGGAGTCCTAGATTGTACAAGTGATGTTGAACAGATGTGTCAAAGAATTGGCGAATTATCTGGTGAGAAAAACGCTGAAGCTTTCAGAAAATATCTAACAGACAACAGAAACAAATTGAACAAGTCTAAACAATGCCTCCAAGAGCCGTGGTTTGGCGTCACAGACCTAATTTCTGAAAGAGCACTCCGTGTCTCAAGAGTATTGCGACCTCAAAGGTCAGTCGCTAAAGATCTGATGAAACTGTTTGATGATGAACGCCTCATGCTAGCAATGTCTTTCCAAACAAAATATCTGGGGATGTCACCTTTCAATTGCCCAAGCCTATTCACAATGCTAGCATTCCTTGAGTATGAATACGGTATTTTCCATCCAATGGGAGGATTAGGAAACGTATCTACTAGAATGAGCGAAATCGCCAAAGATATGGGTGTGGAGTTCCGAATGGATGAAGCAGTTACTGAAGTCATAATGGATAAGAAAACCATCAAAGGGGTAGTAACAAAGAATGGTGAATTCTATGCTGACAAAGTTATCATGAATGCTGACTTTGCTCAAGGTATGACGTCACTTTTCCCTGACAAAATTAGGAAGAAATGGTCCAACAAGAAAATTGACAAGAAGAAATACTCATGTTCTACTTTCATGCTCTACTTGGGTGTTGACAAAACATTCGATGATCTCCCTCATCACCAAATTTATGCTTCAAAGAACTACGTTGAGAACCTCGAAGATATCGAAAAACATCACAGATTGACATGGGATGATCCATCGGTATATGTTCAGAACGCATGTGTTACTGACCCGCAAATGGCCCCCGAAGGTTGCTCTACTGTTTACGCGCTAGTCCCAGTATCTCACATCCATGAAAACATCAATTGGGATGATGAGAAAGATCCATTCAGAAATCGAATAATCGAGCAAATTGAAACCAAGCTCGGTTACGAAGGTTTGAGCGATCACATCGTTTCTGAACTAGTTATCACTCCTGATGACTGGGGCGACCACTGTTATCGAGGAGCTGTTTTCAACCTTGCACACGGACTTGATCAAATGCTTTGGCGACGCCCAAAGAATGAATTTGACGAAATCAAAAATTTGTACCTCGTAGGAGGAGGAACTCACCCTGGTAGCGGACTTCCAGTTATCTATGAGTCCGCAAGAATAAGTTCCAAATTATTACTCGATAGTTTAGGAATAAGACCTGATTGGAATGGAGTAGATACTTGGTTCAGCAGTCGTAAGCGCAGAAGCAAACCACAAAAAATTAGTCGTAAGAAGGGAACTGAAGTAACCGCAGGAAATCCTAGCAATATTTGAGGAATCACAATGAATGAACAAGTTATCAATAGTGCTTACGCACATTGTCAAAGTGTTTGTAAAAACGCTTCAACTACATTCTTCAGTTCATTTTCAGCTTTAGAGATTGAAAAAAGACGTGCCGTCCATGCTGTTTACGCACTGTGTCGTTGGGTCGATGATATTGTTGACGGAGATGATGAGCCAAATGTCATCGTGACCGAAAGGTTACTCAAACAATCTAATGAAAGAGACATCCTATTGCGAGATATACACTCGGGGCGCTCACCAGCAAACCCAGAACCTATTCACAAACAACGACTAATGGCTTTGGTATCAATACGAAATAATCTCAATAGGGCAAACAATGGCAAAATAACAGCAGACGACCACCCTATTTTCATCGCGCTACAAGATGTATTCAAACGCTACACAATTAGACTACAAGACTTTGAAACTGTAATAGAAGGGATGGAAGATGATTTGTTCCCTGTTCAGTGTAATACCTGGGATGAATTACGTTCATACTGTTACAAAGTCGCATCTGCTGTTGGATTGATATTAATCGAGATCTATGGTTATGAAGACAGGTCAGCAAGATTGCATGCTATCGATTTAGGCATACAAATGCAACTAATCAACGTTCTAAGAGACGTTGTTGAAGATTACGAACGTGGAAGAGTATATCTTCCAAAAGATGTTCTTGCATCACACAATCTTGAAATCAAGGATTTATCAAATCCTAACTTAGCACAAAACCCTTCTTGGAAATCTTTCATTCGAGAGTACTTTGAGATTGTTCGCAGACATCAAACATCCGCAATGCACCTTTTCGAATACTTGGATCCACGCTCTAGAGTTCAGCCTAGAATCATGCTCGATGCTTACTCGAAGATATTTAACGAAATTATCAGAAGATCAGGTGATGTATTTACTACTCCTCTAAAATTGTCAAAGATATCTAAGATGTCACTATGGATGAAGATTAACTATCTCAAATTTAAGGTTAAAATGTCGACTGAACAATAGCAATGGTGGTAATATGCAGTGTAACATAGGAGCAAAAGGCAAGGCTGTTAGATTGAGGATGGGGCTTTTGGCATTGGTAGGAGCTGCTGTTCTTGCAGGGATTATTCTCGCCGGTGCATTGGAAGGAGTCATTTGGTGGTATGCTGTGGGTGCAACCATTTTTGGTGGTGCATTTGCAATATTTGAGGCAAGAGCCGGTTGGTGTGTCATCAGAGCAATGGGATTCAAAACCCCCCTGTGAACAAATCAATCTTACTGAATAGTAGTTACTGCTCCAGTGTCATCGGAAATTTCGTATCGATAATCTCCTTCATCTGTTTCATGAATCTCAATTGTGAAACCATCATGGCCGAATGAGATTAAAGTTCTAAATTCTACATCTCTTCCTGATTGAGTGTAAATTACAGAAGTAATAGGATCGATTTGATTGAAAGTTTCAGATCTCCAGCCCATAACTGGATCTGTCGAGCCTGAAAAAAGTTCCACATCTTCGAAATCTTCAAGTTGAAACATACTGATTGAAGTATTATCAATAGTACTATTCAAGGTCATTTCCCCGTTATCATTTACTGAGATATCCACATCATTTCCAATATGGAAATTCTGTGAATATTTGTGATATTCGTTTGAGGAGATGGTGTCATGAATGAACACACCTTTTTCATAAACTATCACAACATTTCGGATAATTTCCACTCCATGATAAAAGGAATGCCTACCTCGGAAAACCGAATAATCTTCTTCACATTTGTAATCATATAATTCAGATTTACCAACATTACCTGGGTTCTTAGAATCATAAGTTTGATCGTCTACAACTATGGTATTATGAGCGAAAGCACTTCTTACATATTGCCTAAATTTATCGCTCTCATCATAGTTATATTTCCCCGAGTCTACAAAATAATCTGTTTCTCCATAAGTCAAGACAAATGATAGATCATCGCTTTGTTTATGCGCAGTACTGTGAAATGCACTGAACATCGATAAGTAAAATTCATTGCCATCAGAAAATTGTAATTTGTTGATGCCAACACCTGAGTCTACGTATCCAATACAATGATTTGTCAGTGGTTCTGTACTAGATCTCAATTTTAGATTGAGCAAATTCTCACTTACAATACTGCTTTCCTTGATTCTTAGACCATACTCTAAACCTGAATCTCCTACAAGTGGAAATGTACCATCGGGCTTCACAATATAGGCTAGATATTCTTGCATAGAATATATCTTTGACTCTAGCAAGTCATTTTCCATGTCATAATGCTTGTTGAACTCATCTATACTCATCATTAGCGACAACGCTAGGTAATGGTATGCAGGACTATGTTCCTTATGTACTCCAGATTCTGTAAAATCTTCATGAAGATGCTTTTCTAATCTTTCAGTGGCTATCTCTTCCCACACACTACTTTGCTCAAAATTAGGAAACAAAATTGCTAATTGTAACAATGCACGGTCTTGATAGATTCCATGATTATGACCCCAATAATAGTTATCTGGGTCTGCAGTAAACTCTCCATGTAGTCTCAAGATATTCAAAAACAGTTTTGAAAATGTTTCATCTTCTATTGGTGAATCTCGGTAGTGGTCCCAGAATTGCAAAAATGTACAGATTCTATTCGCAGTACTATGATCACTCCATGCCTTTACACTCGCTTGTTTTTTGGGTCCCGGGTTGTGTTCTATCCAACTTTCAATATACCATTTTGCCTCATCAAGAAACTTGATTTCACCTGTATATTCATACGAGCTAACCAAGTAACTAACCATCCTCAAACTATGGTAATAAAATTGCCATGTAGTATCATCAAATGGATCTTCACTCCAATCCATTGATGACTTAGAAATTTCTACTGAATCCCAATAACGTAGCAAAAATATTTCATCATCAGAAATTATATTCTCTGCTATTTCGACAGATTGTAAAGAAGGATTTGTTCTTTTACAATATACATGACTATCCTCTGAATTCCAGAACTCGTTCATGTGTTCAACATCATAATCAGTATACGGGTCTAATCCTTCAAGTAGTGTTTGAAATCCAGTGAAGACTACCAAGCATGCTAGTGCAAATGGTACAATCCTCATTGATACAGCGAAGTGCTTCAATCATTTAACGGTGAATGAACAAAATCATTCCCACTCGATAGTTCCGGGTGGTTTGTGGGTGATGTCGTAAACTACACGATTGACTGCTCCCTTCACAGTGTTAGTAATTCTAGTACTAATCTTTGCAAGAATGTCATGAGGTATCTCTGAGTATCTTGCTGACATCCCATCTAATGATTGAACTGCTCTTACAACTACTGTTTCTCCGTATGCACGAACATCTCCGTGAACTCCGACAGAGCGAACCGGAAGAAGTGCTGCGAAATATTGCCATGGAATTTCCATCTTACCTTCAGCTGCCGCCGCTTCGAATTCCTCTTCAACAATCGCACATGCTTCACGAACGACATGAACTCTCTCAGGAGTAAGAGACCCTAAACAGCGAACTGCTAGACCCGGCCCAGGGAATGGCTGACGGTCTGCGACTCTAATTTCAAGTGCACGCGCAAGATCTCTAACTTCATCCTTGTAAAGATCACGTAGCGGTTCAACAACTTCCAAAGTCATATCTTCTGGTAATCCACCTACATTGTGATGACTCTTGATAGTGTCACGAACACCGCCTCCTGATTCAATCCAATCTGGAGCAATTGTTCCTTGAACCAAATATTTCGCTCCAACTTTTGCTTGTTCTTCCTCAAAGATTCTAATGAATAACTCACCGATTATCTTACGCTTTTGCTCAGGTTCTGTTACATCAGAAAGTGCTTCGAAATATCGCTCTTCAGCGAATACGGTTGTAAGATTCAGACCATGGGATGCAAGCATTTCTTGAATCTCAGCAGTTTCATTTTTTCGCATTAAGCCGGTGTCAACATACACACAATGCAATTTGTCTCCAATAGCCTGGTTGGCAATAACAGCAGCTACTGTAGAATCGACGCCACCACTGCAAGCAATAATTGCAGTTTCATCAATTTCATCCTTCATTTTTTGTGCTGATTCTTCAATGAATGAAGCAGCATCAAACATCAAGCATCCCTTCCGTTGACCTCTGCATCCATTTGCTTTACCTTAGCAACCTGGTCTAGTTTGTTTTGCTTGAGTGCTGCAGCATAGGTCTCGTTACCGAGTGCTAGAATTTGCGTTGCAAGATATCCCGCATTGTCTCCACGGTCAACACCTACTGTCGCAGCAGGAACACCTGGAGGCAATTGTACGATTGATAGCAAACTATCGAATGGGACTCTACCGCCACATGGCACCCCAATCACCGGCTTGGTGGTCAATGCTGCTACTGCCCCTGGAAGAGCTGCTGCTAAACCTGCCATCGCAATGAATACAGTACAGCCATCGGCTTCTGCGTCGTGAATGATTTGTTCTACGAAAGCAGGTGAGCGATGAGCACTCGCAACACGTAATTGGTAAGAAACTCCAAAATGATCGAGAATCTTAGTACACTTTTCTGCAACAGGCATGTCTGACTTTGAACCTAATAGGATTGTAACGTCCATGATGTTGTGCCATGGACGGTGGTTCATCAACGTACCGCGTGAATTGAAGTGTCTTTAGGAGCCAGTTTTATCTGCCTACTAGTTCCAATATGTCACATGCTCGAAGTCTTAACCGAAACAATACATCTACACAAATTCACATGTTTTGAGATTGTAACTAATAGTTACATCAGAGGCGATATGAGACTTTTCTGGATAACTCCAAACCCAGTTTCCTGATGCTAGTAGATGTCCGCCAGAAATTATTGTCACCGAGCGACTATTGACTACTGCCCGGAACTTTCTGATGAAAGGAGGTATCATCCAAGCAGGTATATCTTGTAGGTTCCACACATCTTTTGGCCACTCCCGATTACGATTTAATAGACGCTTTACCATCCTCTTTTCATCGTTAAGTAAGCTCAGTGCTCTCGCCTCCAATGCCATATCAGGTCTAATCCCAAGCATATGTGCTGAAAGCAGATCATTAGCTAATGTGATTCGGCCTTGTCTAGCGGCAATGCCTGCCGCTCTTGGAACAATTCTTCCAAAGCCTGAACAATCAACTTCGAGAAGAATCTGATACTTTCTAATCGATTTAGAATCGATGACGTGCTCCCTTATGTCAAATGCACCATCCCATAGAAATGGCGCTACCCAACGATACTCAATCTTGGGATATAGGTGTCGTAAAATTAGCCCTCTAATGTCTAATGGATAATCGTGCATATCTTAGGAGGTATTAGGTGAAGTAGAGTATTATTTTGCTCACTCTTCGCTGAATGTGAAAGTGATTGGCTCATCTGCTTCCAACATGATTTTGTCATTATCCCTTACACCTCTAACCATGTTTGACCCTACTCTAAAAAGAGGTCTTGCCGCCCACTTTCGATGAATATAAGTCGCTCCTTCAATATCGGGAAGAACTCTACGAGGATCCCAATCACAACGGTACGCTTTGCCTGAAAGTGCTGACAATGTTGCTGCTGTACGGTAATTAATTGTCCACACAATTATTGCTAAAATTGCCTGAACAATATTTGGAGGTTGGAAGAATAGAATAAATGCACCAAATGGTGTAACCAACAATACAAGCATATCAACACGGCCTGGAAGTGCATTGACTCCAAACCAAACTGCAATCAGTGATAGCATTAGACCAAATGCTAGGAAAAATGTTGCTAGTAATCCTCCTCCCTTTAGGAGAATTAGAAGGAGACCACCGGTCAATGGAAGTAATGACCAAGCCATTGGCCACAGCATCTTAGGACCTGGCCCCGGAACTTTCACTTCTTCCCAGTCCATACCAGCGGCTGATGGACATATGACTTGAATCATTGCGTCAA
>QQSA01000107.1:11887-15681 GCA_003602535.1 Candidatus Poseidoniales archaeon | reverse complement strand
AGATTATTAATTGAAATTATGTCAACTACTAGATCAGAATCAACACGTCGACTGAATTCCATCAACTTGTCAAGTTCGGTATCTTGACCGATGCCAACTACAATTCCTGCAGTGTAATCCATCGTTAAATCCAATTCGTGTTGAATTGTTTCGAATTCGCTGTCAAGAGAAACACTACCTTGTGGCAGAGTCAACTCTATTTGTCCATTTTCATCAAATTGTGCAACAAATGCCACTCCATTTTCTAATTCAACCTCGACATCGACGGCTTCGGAAAGGTTTCCAACATTGTCAACTTCATTTTGAATTGTGCTCCAAGTTGTATTGACATATAACATTCCACCTTTTGCCATTTCCAAATCGATAGATGCACCTTCCAATACTGATGCGTCTAATGAACCAATTGCAATACCGTATCTTTCGTTTACATTGCTACTTACTCCCTTAACAACAACAGTCCAATTTCCAGGTGCTATTTCCTGACTCCATGATAGAATACCATTGTCGTAAGTTGTTGATTCAATAGTAACGGCGGAATTCGTAAATCCAATCGCAGGATAAAGTGTAACAACTGCATTTTCTAGGCGCTCTGTATCACCAAAATTATCAGTGACGTTTCCTGAAACCTGAACCAGTCCAGCAACCATTCCAAAGTCGGTATCGGTTCTGTGGGTAGTACCAATCTCTAGGTAACTATTGTTTTCATCAGAATAATTCACGGAAGCATAACCTTCTTTCTCAGCAGAGATATTGTAATTTTCAAGAATTGGAACGAAAATCTTCCAAACACCAGTTTCATTCGTAACTACGGAACGATTCAATCCATTATCAGTTGTGATAGTCAAATTGACTTCGCTGATACCTATCTTTTGATCTTCATTCTCCGAAGCAAAATCCCAGTAGACCTTTCCACCGATAGCAACTGACTGATCGATTAATACAATTCCTGCTTCCCATGATCCGTTGACCATTTGGTCAGCAGAGTTGTATATTCCTTCATTCAAATTCCATCTTTCCGATTTGTCTGTAATGTTAACAGCTAAAGTCCAATTCCCTGGCATCAACAATTCAGTAAGTTTTCCATTCGAACAATCTGTAGCAGGAGTCTCAACACACGGTCCTAGGCTGACATTTTTCAGACCATCCAAACTTACTGCTGTAACACGCATCGAAGAAATTAGATTTCCAGTCAGGGAGTTTTGCAAAGTCATATTCACGTGCATTGCAGTCCTTGTTCTCCACAGTAGGTCTTCGTCAGATGTTGTTTCATCTACAACTAACATACCTCTGAAGAGCTCTGTTTCATTTCCAACTTGGTATTCACTGATTTCAACAGACCATTCGCCTTGAGAAATATATTTAGCAAATGTTCCATTTGCATCTGTTTCGATATTCCTCATAACATCAGCATCGACCATATTACGTAGTCTAAATGTACTGTTGTCCATTGGGGAACCGTCTTCCTTAGTAACAGTACCCTTAATCAGATACTTCGGCTCTAAAATGACATCTATTACATCGCCTGCTGGTCCAAGACCAATGTCGATATTAGGTACACTTGCTTTACGGAAGTAAACACTCGCATTTTCATCACGAGGATCGTCTTCAGTCATTACTACACTGTATGTACCTACAGATAATTCAACTGTTAACTCTCCAGTAACATCGTCATACATGTCACTCGTCACTTCAACATCTAATCCGAAATCGTTGGTGGAAGTGATGTTGAATTTCGGTGAAATAACTGTACCGTTTTCCCAGACTTGATCTTCATTAGTATCTAAGAATACACGGAAGGTTAGTGAAACATTAGCTGGATTCGCAACTAAGATTACACGATCTGTGTAATTGGTTGTATTAACATCAACTGGCGCAACATTCATGTCAGAATTAGAAACAGTAAATGTCCAGACATCTACTCCCAAATTCATCAAGAATGTTCCATCTGCTCCAATTTCATCTCTCCATTCAAGGCCATTTGAATCGGTAGCAATAACTTCAGAACCTTGTGAACCAGAAATTCCATCATTCCATGTGATACCACTGCCGTTAACAGGTGAATCTCTGAGCCAAACAGTTCCTTGAACCATATCGGAATTCATCAAGTACAGATTTTTACCTTCTTCAGTGACATTTGACGCATTGGTGATTAACATGCCAGCTGTCAATGTGTTGGTAGCTCCTGCAAAGGTTTCAGCAGTAACGTGGAATACCATATTTTCAGGCATTCTAAATGAGTAAGCTCCATTTTCATCTGATGTTGATTCAAGAACGATTAGTCCTGAGCGTGCGAAGATATTGACGCCGGAAGCACCGACAAGGTCAACTTTAGGTATATCCGATGGAACATTGTAGTCACTGTTTTCCAAGATGTTTTCGATGTATCCTGCATCCTTACCAGGTCCTGCCCAAATTGTACCATTAATCCAAACACTAACTGAGTAAGACAAATTAAATTCTAAGTCTTCAGTAGTAGCTTCGAATTCATGCCACAGGACATATTCTTCATCTGTTTCATCCGATATAATCCACTGCCCCATGTCTATTTCAGCATGAACAACTCCATTCTCATCGGATACAGCAGTGACCTCGTATACATTCAAATCTGTACTTTCTGTATTAGTGAAAGTTAATGTTCGGTTAGATAGATCCAAACCTGAATCTCCTGCACCTAGATTAATTGTAATATCTCTCTTAGTAGGCACAGAAACTGCCATGGAGATGTTTTCTGAATCTTGACCAACAGAGAAATTTTCTTCAACTTCATACCAGCCATCACCATCGACATCAACACGCCATTGGTAATCTCCAGTTGCAATTGGTCCATAACTGAATGAACCATTTTCATCTGTAGGAATCATTATTGGGTCTTCATCAGGCAACTCAAAGTCAATTAACTCGATTTTAGAATCTGGAATTGGTGTAGGCTCTCCATCAGTGAAATAGTCTGCATACAATATATCCTCGAAGATCGAACCAGGCATCTTCATATTTAGATCCGAAGATGGTTCCAAAGTTACTTCAACAGGATCTGGAAGAAGTATTTCTCTACCACTTGGCATTACTGCAATCATGTTGTAAGTTCCCGGCATTAATCCTGTCTTGTAGAATGAACCAGGGGCTACCATAGGTCCAGAGAATGTTCCTTCGCCGATGAATAATCCTGTTCCGTTTGCAATTCCAATACCTTCGAATACACCCGTTCCTTCGAATGTTTCTGCATCAAGAGTCTTGACCACTTTCACTAAACCGTCTGCAGTCATTCTTCCGCTAGCATTTACTTTACCTTCGAACAAGTAATCTCCATTTGACTTCAAACATGCGATGTGTGTTGAAGAAACAGTCTCACCATCCACAGTCTCATTGAACTTAGGCAGAGAGACTATTGTCTCGTCATCAATGGTTTCAGCATCACAATCTGGTGCATCATAATCAATCCATGTTGCTGAGATAGTACCAGCACCATCGAAGGATGCGTTAGCAGTGTAAGATCTTCCATCTTGGACATCGCGAGAGTAATTACCAGTGAAACCTCTAACGATACCTGTATTTCCTTCAGTATCGAATAGACCGTCTTTTGTGAAGAGTACTTCGCCAGTTCCAGGAATAACTCTTGAATCACCATCGGTAGAGAATGAACCACTTGTGGTAGTTACAGTGTAGTTACCAGTCATATCCCAAATGTTTCTCAAGATAAACTCAACATCATCCAAAGCTTGCCCCTCAAAGGACTCATGGCCAGTCCAGGTAACTGTTCCTGAAACTCCACTTGAATCAATTGAAATATCGAAATT
>QQSA01000107.1:795-11778 GCA_003602535.1 Candidatus Poseidoniales archaeon | reverse complement strand
GTATCACGATCTTCATTAGTATCTGTTCTGATATCTGAAACAAGGGACTGAATTTCTCCTCTAGCTACAGTATCCTTAGCCAAAGAATCATCATAGACTCCTGCATATGCAGATACTCTGATTTTACCAGCAGGTACTGTGTAAGACCATTCTCCGTTTTCATCTGCATCTGTGAAACCGATTGGAATCCAATATGTGTCATCATCTAAGTCGGTTTCATCTTCTCCAGAGAAAGCATCTCTTTCAATCAATAGCCTGACATCAGACAATGGCTGACCGTCGTCAGACATACTTACAGTTCCACTTACTTCTGCTCCTGCATAATATTTCATAATCTTGACACCAGTGTTTGCATTACCGATTCGATAGTCGTTATCTGTATCATACCAATTTGCGATTACAAAGTGGTTTAACATAGCACCAGGCATAGGTAATGCGTTGGTTAACATCGAGTTAGGAGTACCTGAACCGTAGATGTTGTTCGCAAAGTGCTGGCTTGGTTGCTCAGTAGATGCGAAACCAAGAGTACTCGCTCCATAACCGACGTATGTTCTAGCCAGCATTGTTTCGAAGAATGCAGGGGTATGATCAACTCTAATATTAGCTAATGTCAATGGGTCGAAAGTTTGGCCAGATTGTTGGTTTAGCACATCCTTTCTCATTTCATCATTGAATTCTTCTCTTGTCATTTCCTGATTGAATTGACCTCGAGTTGTCATGTAAACTTCTGTCATGAAAGTTGAGAAGTCTTGACCAGAAAGAACTGTTGGCGCAGCAAAAATTCCAGTTGGATTAGTTCCACTGTATTCAGAATTATACATTCCTGCACGAGGATACAACTTGTTATCGATAGCGAAGTATCGTATCTCGTGATCTCTTGTAATCATGTCACCAGGGGCGCCTTCGTAATTCTGGACAGAGTATACTCTGTTATTGGACAAATCCGCATACAAATCATGCACAGCTTCACTTTCCATTGTGGATAGAAGTTGAGTGATCAATGCGATTCTTGCATTTGTACGGTGGATTCCTGTACTAACAGAATCAAACTCTTCAATCATATCTGCAGTGTACCAATAGTCACCAAAGATGTGGTGAGTAGTATTATCTTCGGTATCTGCAGCAGCTCTGATATTATTATTGAAAACAGGTTGTGCTTCATCCATAGATGCGAAGGCATCACCCACACAATCATAGTCGGTAGGACACTCGATTAGTTCACCATTCTCGTACAACTTGTATACTAGTGGAGAATTTAGGTCGACCTCTCCGCCGAAGTAAGGGTCACGACCTTCTGCCATTACTACATCACCATTGACCTTGATTACTTGGAAAGAACGATCTAACACATCGTCAGATTCAAGATCGATTTGAATCTTGATAAATTCTGAAAGTTGATCATTTGTTAGATGTTTTTCTAAAGTGTTGATGAAAGAAGATGTGTGAGTTCTTTCTCCTGTTCTTGCATCATTGTAAACGATATCTGCTTCAGACAATCTCCAGATGAACATTGCTGTCAAATCATCCTGATTTCTTGCAAGAAGCATATTTCCTGCAGCAGGAATTCCAGACTGGAAGTTATCTGAGACTGAAGGGTGATCACCGGTTTCCAATGCTTGGAATCCATAATCCCACCATGATACGAATGCAGGTTTATCTGAATATGGTTGGTCCGTATCTTGTTCGGCTAACCAACCGTAAGCCCTATTCCAACTTTCACCATTGAACCCAGAACCAAATGATCCCAAATACCAACGAGAATCATCATCATATTGGGTATCATCCAAGATAGAGAAACCGAAATCATTCCATCGTAAGATATCTGGAACAATATTGTAAATTGTCTCATCCATATCTGCTTCATGCTGTCCGCCATTAGGCATAGCAGCGTCAATTCCATAGGTAGCATGTTGACTTACCAACATCAATAGTACCATTCCGATAGCACTGAACTGAGGAGCCCTCCACACAGCCTTACGAGCATTTGAGATTCTTTCCGCTGGTGTGCGAATTCCCATTCTTCTCCATGAGCGTGCCATATTTCCTGCACCACTAGCCTTCCATAGCGTTATGACGCCCCATGCACCCATTACAGTCATTGCAGGAGCTGCGTTAAACAGGAATCTTCCTGCAGACCAAGCCATGTATGCAGCGACAAGAACCCACATACCTAGGATTAGTTTGGTTTGGCTCTTCTTTACGATTCCATCCCAAAGCGCAATAATACCCATAACGATAGCTAGTACGAAAATGATAGGACCGAATGCTGCGAATAATTGCCCACGCTTTGGAGCACTTGCTTCTGCAATCGTGCTGAAAATCTTATTCTTAGTGAAATATCCAGAACCTGTTGTTAATACATCCCAGGCATTAGAAATATCTGATATTTGTAATAAGTAGATTATCAATCCAAATAGAGCACCACCTGTGACTAATGATCCTAGAACCAATAGCCAAGGTTTGTCTCTAAATCCAGTAGTAATCCAAGCGATTGCCACAGTAAACAATGCTATGAATAGAAGTGGTTGAAGACCTGTAGAGTCGGTAATCAAATTTAATTGAGGATGACCATAGAATGGAATAACCATCACAAAGATAGTTCCAAGCATCATAATATTAATCGCAGATAGAATTGTACTATCCTTTCTTCTGAACATGTTCATTGCTACCTGAACGAAGTAAGCAAGGAAGATAATTGCTGGTCCGTAGACGAATCCTTTCCATCCAAGAGCAACTATTCCGAAACATACACCAGCTGCAATCGCATTTGCTGAAGCATACCTTCTTTCTTTCATTACGGTTGTCATAGCTCTGATAATTCCAGATGGTGAAGCATTGGTTGAGCGAGATAATCTTTCATCTCCTCCAGCCTTAACCGCTCTAAGATAATACATGAATGCTGCAGTTAGGAATAGAAGGACGAATGAATCGTGATCTGCCATTCCCCATGTTGACTTTTGGACGTGAGTAGGCATGAATGCGATCAGCCAAGCAGCAACAACTCCTGCTCCTTTACCGAAGTTATCTCTTGCGATTCCAGCCATCGGGAAGATGATTAGAGCACCAAAGATTGCCGGCAGTGATAGCATAGCATACCAGACTGCTGCATCAGATTCGATACCAAGACCTGTTAGCAGCATTGCTGCAAGTGCCATAGACCAAGAGAATAATGGTGGACGAGGGTTGATACCACCTACAGGGTAGTTTCTATCCGCATCGAAAATTAAGTGTGCATTCTCTGCAACTACATAATCGATAACTCGCTTCATGTACCAAGGGTCAGAACCACCGGTTAAGTCCCACTCAGCACCGCCAGTTGGGTTCATTGAAGGTATGAAGAACCATTGGATACGGATTGCAAGGGCTGTTAAGAATGCCATAAAGGTCATTATTGCTGCCCAATGATTAGACCAGAATACACGTGCCTGACTCGGCTCATGTGCTTCACGGTTCATCCAGCCACCATATTCTTCATGTGTTGCAAACCAATAGATTACAACTCCAATAAAGAATGTAATACCGAACCAGATCCAAACAGCCCATGTACCTTCTAGACTTTCACTAGACCAATGGTTAGATTCGTATAATGAGGATACGATGTAAAGTGCCCACATTGAACCGATGAAGATAGCACGAGTATACCAGCGCTCAGCACTCATCCAAGCACAAGTTAGAGCTACGACACCAGTTAGTGCGGCAGGCCAGAAACCAATGTAGCCATGGTATCCTTCTTCAGACCAGACTGCTAAGATATCTGCATCTCCCAATGTGTTGAAGTAATACATAACCGCAATGTGCGTAGCTGCCCAAACACCAAGTGCAATTTGCAGTGGCAATGTTGCACGGTTCCAGTTGTCTTCTACCGGCTTAATGTACCCGAACCAACCTTTGTCGGTTGCAGGTGCCAATACTCCACGAAGTAATACAGCAGCAAGTAATCCTAGAATCACAAATATTGCTAGTGTATTGAAGAACACGAAACCTACGGCTTCCTGCCATGCAGCATTTCTCAAGTATTGTTCACCTTCGTAGGTGAAAAACTTTGATTGTCTGTCACCGAAATTTACGGCTGCTACCATAGCAGTCCAAACTCCAATCATACTGAAAATCAGTACTGTATTCCATTCATGACGTCCTTTAGAGTCGAGAAGATATCCTCCGAACATCACGATGAAGAAGATCAAACCTATGAAATTAGAATCCAAGTAAGTTGCAACTCCTTCAGAAATTACAAGTGAAACAACAAGGGTAGCGAGGGAAATAACTGCCGATGATGCCTTAATGAGTTCCATATCTTTCATGACACGTGGTGCCATTCCAAGAGCCGCAGCAATAGCAATTGCAGCGAACGGCTTCATTTCATTCATCTCAAGAACTAGACCAAAGTCTAGCCCATATCCGGCTAGGAGTGCCATCAATATTGCAAGGGGGGCAATTAGCCACCCAAGCATTGCATTTGGTGCTCCGTTTGATTTGTCGTTATCCTTCGACATAGTGTTTCCCTCTAGTTATCTAGGTGCAGCCTAAAGGCTGTAGCATTGCGGCCACCAATGACCCCTTTTTATGCGTTCCCTACAGGGAAAAGTTGGCCAATGCTTAGACGCACCCCTAAAACGGGGTACTGGAAGGGTGCAGTGGAAATAATGGTCAAAGTGCCTTGTGACCAATATCGTTGCGATAGTGTGAGCCAGCCAATTCTATTTGCTCGATTAGGGAGTAGGCTTTGCTAGCAGCATCATTCAAATTTTCAGAAATCGCTGTGCAAGAAAGTACCCTTCCTCCATTGGAAATAAGTTGATTATTTTCGACTTTTGTTCCAGCATGATTTACCCATGAATCTAGACTTGATTGAGGTAAATTTTGTATTACTCGACCCTTCTCAACAGGACCTGGATAATTTTCTGCAGCAAGAACAACTGTCAACGCATGTTTATCATGGAATTCAACATCGATTTCAGACAGTTTGTCGTTCGATGCAGCACTCAATAATTCACCCAAGTCTGAGGCGATTAGTGGTATTGTAATTTGACATTCGGGATCACCAAATCGAACATTGAATTCGACAACAAAGGGGTCATTATTTTCATCGATCATTAAGCCAACATAAAGCACTCCTCTGTAAGGAACTCTTCGTGAGGAAAGTGCTTTGTGCATCGGTTGTACAATTCTTTCGACTGTTTTTGCTCTTACCTCGTCAGTATATACTGGTGCAGGAGCATAAGCACCCATTCCGCCAGTATTGCGACCTTTATCCCCTTCGAATTCTCTTTTGTGGTCTTGACTTGCAGGAAGGCATACAAAACCACTGCCATCCATCACAACCAGCATACTCGCTTCATCACCCGGCAAAAATTTCTCTAAAAGTACCTGCCCATCAGAGATAATCGATTGCTCAATGAATTGCTTGGCTTCACTTCGATCATCGGTAACAACTACTCCTTTTCCACCCGCCAATACATCACGCTTCACAACCCAAGGGTTTCCTGAAAAATCATCTAATGCTGAATCGATATCACTGTCCTTGCCAAGTACGTGGAAATCGGCAGTAGGTACATTATTTGCTGCCATTACTTGTTTTGCATGCAGTTTACTACCCTCTAATCTCGCTAAAGCTGCAACTGGACCAAAGCAAGGAATATCCATATTTGCCAATTTGTCTGCCAATCCATCACAAAGTGGAGCTTCGGGTCCGACAACAACAAAATCTACATCCAATTGAAATGCTAAATGGATTAAATCTGCTACTTCGGTAAATGGATGGTTTGTTGCGATTTCAGCAGTACCTGCATTTCCAGGAGCGCAATGAATCTCATTGATAGATTCACTTCTAGCGAGTCCAAGACACAATGCGTGTTCCCTTCCCCCTCCTCCGATTACTAATGCCGACATTCCTGCCATGTTCGCTCCATTGAAGAGCGGCTCATAAGCCCATCGTGATGCAAAATCCTCCATTGGGTTCAAAGGCTGTATGCTACGGGCACCGTGTAATGTACGATTTCAACGTCTTCGAGATGATGCTGTTCACATTGTGGATTTATCTACCCGGTTTCTTAGTAAACACATTCGCAATGATGTGGGGTAAATGGCTACCTAAAACCGGATATGGCCCTTGGCCTATCGACGGAGGTAGAGTTCACAAGGATGGAAACAGAATCTTAGGCGACGGGAAAACATGGAATGGCTTGATTGGTGGTTCACTTACCAGTGGCCTTCTTTGTGTTTTGATGACAATGATTCCAGAAAACTGGATTTTCATATCACCTACTGAAGCAGCAACTGGTTGGGCTGCAAATGCCTTCTTAGTTGGTACATTCTTAGGATTCACTAGCCTAGTAGGAGATTCCACAGGCTCATATTTCAAACGAAGAAAGGGCATGAAGAGAGAGGGAGAGGTTTCCAGCAAAGCACCGTTGTTGGATACTTTACCATTCGCAATATCCGTATTCGTATTTGGACAAATATTCCTAACCAACTCAGATCATGGCAGTCGAGATCTAATCGTTCCAATGCTAATGCTAGTCGTAATCACACCAATACTACACAGGTCATTCAACCTAATCGGCTACAAAATTGGGTGGAAAGATGTACCATATTGACACTTATTCTGGGGTTCAATTCATTTGCTATCGCTAATGTGACCTAAATATGCGAAGAGCAATCTTACTGTCTCTAATCATCTTGCTAAGCCTGCCGATGACATCTGCTACGGAAATTTCTTCTAACGAAGATTATGATTCAACTGGCACTCTATCTGGCGATTATACAGTGGCTAGTGGAAACACTTGGACAATTTCTGGCGATTATGATGTAGCTAAAGACACTGCAATTGTAATCGAAGAAGGAGCAGTTATGGAAGTTACTGGAAACTTGGATGTATTATCTGTTAGATATCTGGAAATGGAAACAATTGCTAATGTTAGCGTACCGATTGAACCTAGCATCAGAGGATTGCCAGGCACATTGAGTGTCAATTTCGAGCTACCTAAGGTTTACCCGATGACAATAGAGATTGAAGGCGAGGAATTTGATTTTGGAGTTCCAGGAAATAATGGAACCAAATTCGATTGGAATGGAGACTTGGATAATGAAACAATTATTGTAAATATCACAAACTATCCCTTCGATTACTTCCCTAAGATTAGTAACATTACCTTACTAGCTGATGATCCTGCAGTAGACCCAGTAATACTTGGTGCTGAAGATTTATCAGGACCTGGAACAACATTAGTTACCCTTACCCAAACATGGAATATCGATGTTCAAGGAACATTAATTGTTAGTGGTATGATTGTTGGAGCAGCAATTGATTGTTCAGGAACCTGTACATTGAGTGGAGCTGATATGCAAAGTACAGGGCCAATCAGAGTAACTGGCGCAATTAGTGTCACAAATTCAAATCTTGCAGGAGGAATAACCGATGAAGATGTCATTATCTATGATGATGCAACTATCGAATGGGTGGATTCAACTGGCACAGGAGGTCAAACCGATCAATGGGTAAATATTCTAACCACTAGAACTATTGGAGTACAAAATTCCACACATGTTTGTTTAGTTGGTTCTGGATTCGGATACCAAGGTTTTCATTCGGCTTCTGGCTGTGATCTTGATGGGGACGGTATCATCGACCTAGACCTCTCCGAAAGAGGTCGAATGGTTAGGTGGCAAGATAGTAGTGGGATTACATATGTAGAATCTGCAAATTTATCTGTTGCAATTGGCGCCATATGGGGGCCATATTGGCATAATGTTTCTAATCTACCAAGGGTAAATCATTACGATGTAAATATAGAATTGCCGATGTTATCCTTTGATAGTCTTGTAATAAGCGATACTGAAAATGAAATTAATTCTCGCTTAGGAGTAATGGCCACCATATCTAACAGTGGCCCAGTTCGTGCCACAAATGTCAATATTGATTGTTTTTCAAATGGAGAAGTTGCGAATATTGGATTAATGGGCATAACTCACACAATAGAAGCAGGTGAAACAATTGAGATTCCAATGAATTGGGATTCACCAACCGAAGGTGAATTCCCATTGGAATGTAGTATTTTCATTCCACCAGAGTTTGAAGGAATTCAAGTATCATCAAAGGAGTCAATAGTTTCAGAAAAAGTAACTTGGACTGAAGAATCTGAAGATGCAGAAAGTATGATGCTCCCAATCATCATTGGTGTGGTTGCTGCATCGGTTCTTTTCTTCGTTGTTATGGGCTTGAAATCAAAAGGAATGAAGGAATCGGAAATGGAGAAAGACACTTCTGAAGACGAACACGATTTCGATCAAACTCTTGACGAAAATCAGGGAACGATTGAGTGATATCAATTGAATTGTGGATGTCTATCCTTCACAACACGCCTAACACGTAGGCTAACCATTTTGCCGTTAATCATCTTTTGAACTCTTTTTACAGGATTAGAAACAATGTTCGCGCTATTGTTCAATTTCCTTCTTCGGGCAGGCCTGCGTCTAGAAACTTCACTCGTCTTAGCAGGTTCGTCCAATAACCAGTTGACCATGTATTTTCATCGAGGTCGTAAATATAAACGGTTGTTTAACCATATATCAGATGGATCAGCATGCTTCAGCTGCTTTGTCGCCACCTGCCTCGTTCTCATCCCAGAAAAATTCAATCCTAGAATCTGTCGAAACCAAAGTTTCACCATGCTCATTTACAATGGTGATCTCAAAAGTATAACATCCATCATCTCCATAGAAATCATCCTTTTCCAGATATCCACCGTCAGAGTAAAGTGAGACCCAATCAAAATTGAAATCGCCATAACCATTTGCAATACCTTCATCCGCATACACACTGTACTCTGGAATTTCAGAACCGCCCAATACCCTGATTTCAGCAGTCCAATCCGACTCGACAGGTAGAGGTTCCTTACCGGTAAAAATTCCCTCTTCAAAATCAAACTCAGCATTTGGCGTTCCTATACCAACAATCATATTCAGGTATATTCCCTCATACACTCTGTTTTCTCCTCCTGAATCATAGGTAAACTTTTCTTGAACACTGATGTATGCTGTGTCAATTTCTCGGTTCATTATGTCATTGAATTTCATAGAATCTTCTTCACCGTTGGAAGTAACTAAAATCTCATATTCGATGAGTTCCTTTCCATTCATGTCCTCAGCATTGCCATCCCAGAAGTCATCTAAACTTACTGAAAGACGACCCTTGGAGGAATCAATAACAGCATCCCTAGTGTATTTGACATCACCATCAACTAGGACTTCGACAGTGTATTCCATCCCAGAAGGACCGTAGAAAGTCAAATCAATTTCATTAGCCTCGCCATCGAATTCAATATTTGAGATCGTAACTGAGCCTGAATTGAAAAATGACAGCCCAGCAAATACACCCGATACGAGGAGGATGCCGATGGCGCTAGCGCCTAACATCTTCGCATCGAATTCCTGCTCCATCAAATCTTTGCCATTGAACACCAGCCAAGATAGGATAATACCTGGTAAGAATAAATCATCTAGTGTAATTCCGGCAAAAAGGGCCTTGTTATCTAATATGAAAACAATTACCATTGTCACAATCAAGACTGCACCTGCGCCTAGTTGGAATTGTAACTTCACTGCATCAAAACCGCTATCTTTCGATTCAGCAAGCATCATCGGCTCGGCAATGGTCTCGACAATGGTAAGATCTTGATCTTCTCCTTTAGTTACATTAGAATTTGATTTTACAGATTGATTAGCTTTATCCAATAGTCCGCTCATACAAATCACCTAGGGTGTTACAACTAATCGACACATGCGCTTCGTTATCAATACAACCCCATCTGGAGTCAGTAAAAGACGGTTTTCTAACGAGATTACAAACCGGGAGCAGATTCACGCCACTCTGGATCTTCATCATCGTCGTCGTCATCCATTTTCCGTCTTGCAATCACTGCTGCTGCCATTCCAAGCATAGCCAATGAAGGAATCAATTCGAAGCCAGGAAGATAAACACCTCTAACGTAGATTGTAATCATCTGAGACATGGAATTACATCCACTAGTCTCATAGCGGCAAGAGAATTCAGATATTGCTTCGAATTCCAAAGTGTGGTATTCGTCAGTCCAACCTTGGTTCTTAGGAGTTCGTACTAATACACGAACTTGCATTGGGTCGCCCATGCTTTCGATTTCAACCGAAACAAGAGGAATAGAAATCTGGAAACCTTTGTCTTCCAATTTATCCCTAGAATCTTCAGTTACACCAACGGCGAATTTGTCAGCCCAGTTACCCTGGTTGTAAACCTTGAATTCAAAATTGTGATCTGTCTTTGGAGAAAGTTGTAGGAACGGTTCTGTAGCCTCAACCTGTAATCTGCTGAATTGCAAGATGTTGATAATCATTTGAACTTCTGAGTCAGTAACTGTTGGTGGAGGGACACCGTTTGCTTCGATTACAGTTGCTGTAACCTTCAGGTTACGTCCAGACATGGTCATTCTCTGATCTGCACGAACGGTTGTCTGGAACTCGGATTCTTGACCGCCTCCCAAAGAAATAGTACCTGGAGCTGCAACTACAAGCCCATCTGCTGAAACTTCAATATCGATTCTTTCAGCGTATTGGTTAGGGTTTGTAACCTTACAGTTAGCGAATCCTGTCAATGTAGCACCAGGATAAACTGGGACGTCAACAGCACCACTAGGATTAGGTGATAAACACTGTAAATCAACTGCAGGAACCGACACTTGTGCGGATGCTGGAGTTGCTACTACAAGGATGCTGGCAAAGTAAACTGCGAGTAGGAACAAAGAACGTCGTAGAGCCTTCACGGTATCACCTATGTTACGACCCACCTCCTTGACCCTCATAACCATTTTGGGAACTTGGCTTAATCTTAAGCCTAACAGCATTGCTTTTCAGTTAGGACACATGTTGATATGCCGACCCCTCCTCAGAGGGTCATCAGAGGGATTTGATGAGTGACGAGATAATTATTGAAGCAGAAGCACATTGTGATGG
>QQSA01000107.1:0-716 GCA_003602535.1 Candidatus Poseidoniales archaeon | reverse complement strand
TTAAATTGCCCATCTACAGACGATGGACCAGCAATGGCAGCATACCTAAACACAATGTCCAGGTATGCAGCGATAAAAGAAGAAGAAGCACAGAAGTGTAAAGATGAACTTCTGGTACTGTGGACTGATTTCTTCAAGCCGCAACACCTTGAAGCAAACCCTGATCTTCACGATACCTTTTGGCAAGCTGCTAAACTTTGTTCCGCTTGTAAAGTAGAAGTTTCCGCAGTGCACGCTCAAGAATTAATGGATGCAATTCAAGCAATCCACGAGATGTTTTGGGGCGTAAAAGGCCGTGAAATTTCATGGATTCGTGCTTCATGAAGGTCATCATAAAAGGCGACTCAATGTGGCCAACATACAATGATGGCGAAAGCATAGATTGTACTGAATACAACGGTTCTGAAATTCTAGAATCCGCCATAGTGGTGTTTGCACATCCTCTGAAAACTGGCGTGATTTGTGTTAAAAGAGTGGCCAGAGTAAATGATGAAAGCATATTCGTTCAGGGAGATAATCCCGACCCAACAGCAAGTGAAGATTCTCACAATTTTGGCTGGGTCAAAAAAGCATCAATCATTGCAATAAAGCATGGATGAAAGAGTGGACCCGGAGGGACTTGAACCCACGACCGCCCGGTTATGAGCCGGGAGCTTCAACCAACTAAGCTACAGGTCCGTAGCAATCACCCTCAAGAGGTTGGTAGTCTTGACTGT
>QQSA01000106.1:10797-13065 GCA_003602535.1 Candidatus Poseidoniales archaeon | reverse complement strand
GCCTCTTCATCAGGCGCTACAGCCATCCTTTCCATTTGCGACCTATCGATTCCTTGTGCCTTTTCCATCCAATCATAGAGGATAGAATCTGCTTCACAAATGCCAGTTCTTCCGCTACATTCCGTAGCCATATTACAAAGTGTGGCCCTTTCATCTACAGATAGCGATGTCAAACCAGGGCCGCCAAACTCCATTGAACGATTTAGAGTCAACTCTTTGCGTGCATGATCAGCTAGAATGTATAGAATTACATCTTTAGCAGTACACCCTGGGTTGAGTTTTCCAGTCAATTCGAATCTTATCGATTCAGGAACCTTGACAAACGTAAAACCAGAATATATCAGACTAGAGTATTCTGTTGCGCCTACGCCGTAAGTAAGTGCATTAGAAGCCCCTCCCATACAGGTGTGCGAATCTGTTGCTTGAATGAAATCCCCTACTTCAATAAATTCTTCACGAGCAACTTGGTGACAAATTCCGGGAGAAACCCCATCCTTTGCAGAATAATCCCTTACCCCTGTGTGCTTTTGAAATTCAACTTGTAAATCTCTTAATGTCTGTACCTTTTGCATATGTGGAACAAATTTCGGATTGTGATCAGCATAAAGCAAATGGTCTTCAAACACAGCAAATTTGCTAGGGTTAGGTAACGAATAATCTCCTCCATATTCTTCTGATAAGAATGTGTGAACTTGTGCAGTTGTAAATTCGTGACTGTATCCTCCCTGAACTTGAGCGATAACCGGGTCATCAGGTTTGACACATTGTCCAGAAGGCTGACCAACTAAATTGCGTGCGATTATTTTTTCAGCCATAGTCATCGGAGAATTAGGAGTCTCGAGGGGAGGGAGAGAAATTTCTTTTTCTTTCAATTTCTCTGCAAATGGAAACAAACCTCCACTTTCGATTATCAATTTAGTAACAGGGTCATACCGTGATGTAAATTCATCTAAGGAGATGGAATCGCCATTTTGTAGACGCTCTAGCATAGAATAGTCTCCCATTAATTGTCCAAGATTGATATTGTTTCTTTCATGAATCGGGGCAAATGAAGAAGCAATTACAATTCGGACCCCTGCCCATCTTTCACACTGTGCGGCTGTTTCTCGAGAAGACCCTGTGCCCTTTCTCTGACCAGAAACAATAACTTCGAAGTTTCCATTAATCAAAGCGTTTTCATTGAATACGCGCATACCATCTTGCATTAGCCCAGCATATGCATTCTTTGCGATTTCAGAAGGATCATGGTCAAAACAAACCCAAGCCGGGGTCATAGCATCAGTATTGATGTCGTCTAGCAAGTCACCGGGCGATAGATCAGACATTTTCAAATCGAGACCATCGTATAATTGGCGCTTGATTAGATTCAAGTCTTTAGTTAAGAAAAGAACCCTTTTTCCAGGAGAAATTTGCACTTGCTTAGGTGGCCAATTCTCAGTCATGCATCTCCCCCAATCCGTTTCAAGGGGCAACGATGTATAACGGGTTCGGATTATTCTTGGGAATTGAACATCCACCAAATCCCGTAAGTTTTGAAATTTACAGGCCAAGGCGAATAGATTTATTCGGCGATTAAATTACATAATTCATCCAAAAAACGATAAACGATGCACTGCGCTCGAATTGGCATAGAAAAAGTATTAACCGTGCCGCCAATTAATTTAAATAACCCCTGTCAGAGGATTGATAATAATTCGGAAAGCAATAGCGCTAATCCGGGGATGTGAAAGAAATGGATAACAACCAACATGTTGAGGATATCGTAAAATGTAGCGACTGTGGAAGTCGTAATTTAACCCGTGACGAGACTCGCGGTGAAGTCGTATGTGACGACTGTGGTCTTGTTTTAGAAGACAATGTAATCGATCAAGGTGCTGAATGGAGAGTTTTCTCTCCAGAGCAAGGAGATCAACGTGCACGAACTGGAGCTCCAATGACAGTCATGCTACACGACAAGGGATTGTCTACAGATATCGATTGGCAGAACAAAGATTACTCTGGTAAAACAATCAACTCTAGATACCGATCTCAATTTTACCGAATGAGAAAGTGGCAGAAGCGATCTCGTGTCTCGAATGCTACAGAAAGAAACCTGGCAATGGCACTAGCGGAATTAGACCGTATGGCAAGCCGCCTTGAACTTCCTAAATCAGTTAGAGAAGCGGCTGCTGTCAATTACAAGAAAGCGGTCGAAAAGAGACTGATTAGAGGACGTTCAATCGAAGGGGTAGCAGCAGCATCATTGTATGCGGCATGCAGACAATGTGG
>QQSA01000106.1:0-10736 GCA_003602535.1 Candidatus Poseidoniales archaeon | reverse complement strand
AGGACTTACAGATTCATGGTTCGAGAATTGAAGATGAAGATTATGCCAACCGGCCCAGAAGATTACATCTCAAGATTCTGTTCTGGACTTGGCTTAGATGCAGAAGTTGAAGCAAAAGCTCACGAATTGATTAAGGCGGCACAGGAAAAAGAATTGACTAGTGGCCGTGGACCAACAGGTATTGCAGCATCTATCATTTACATTGCTAGTGTTCTATGTGGAAAGCGCAGAACCCAGCGCGAAGTGGCTGAAGTAGCAGGCGTTACTGAAGTTACAATCCGTAACCGATACAAGGAACTGATTCAGAACCTGAACATCGAACTAGATATCTGAGGTTGATTCCGTAGGAATCGGGCACTCATACGGGTGAATCAGATGAAAAGTAGACGTAGAGTTTCAGAAAAAGTCCTCGAAGCATTAGCCGATAGGCTTGCCACAACTCTACAATCTGGTGCAGAATCATGGCCGTTACCTCATCCGCCACAAACTGATCCCGATTTCCCCCCCGTTCATCCAAAAGAGAAGCAACAAGTGATTGATTTGGGCCTTGGATTACTCCAGGCCGATAAGGGAATGTTTGACAGGCATCTTTCGATAGTAGTGGATTTGATAGTTCCACACAGGATGAATTTATCAGATGATCCATTTGAAATCCATGAAAGGTGGCTCCTAAAAAGACTAGATGTATTAACAGAGAGGCTTCTATTTGCAATTGCTACTGAGTGGTTAGCTCAGGCATTGGACCATTCTAATCCATCACCAGACCGTTGGTGGCTGTCTGTAATCCTGATCAATGGATTATGCGATGCTTCTCATGGCCAACCGGTTCACCAAGGCTATCACTTGGTAGAATCAATCGCTCTAGCTGAAAGGCCTGGGACATGGCACACACAGCCCGATGTGTCGAATGCAAATTTAGATTGGAATCCTCATGGTATGGTTCCCAGAACTACCTCAGTAGTAGCGCACGAAGCGGGCGCAGAAGCAGCAAAATGGATGATGACGCAGCTAGAAAACAGCGGCGAAGAAAGACGTAAACTTTTGATTGAATGGTGCCGATTACTATTGGAAAGGAAGGAATTAATTGAACCACTTGAAATTGCTAAAATCCTTATTCGCAGGGCGAGCGACTCTTCAGAAGAAGTATCAAGCAGAGTAGTATTGTGTTTAGCAAAACTGATTGAGGGCGACAAAGATTCCGCACTCGAATGTATTAGAGTTCTCAATTCTCGAGAGGATTTACTCACAAGAAGGGCGATGGCAGATGTTTTGACAAGACTGTTCAGGAGAATTACTACGGATGCAATACCTTTGCTAAACAGCATGCTCGAGGATGAAGATGAAAGCGTATTAGCAGCAGCTAGTGCTACTGTAGGGGATCTTAGATTCCTTGACAAAGAAATGTGGGCTAACAAAATCGATGAGTTATGCAGCCACCATTCCCAGGTAGTACGCAGAAATCTAGTATATACAATCAGAGATTATCTAGAAGAGTTTTCTGAAGATGAGCGTGGAATAATTCCTAAACTTTGGGCGGATGGAGACGAAACCGTCCTAACTCGTTTGAAAGAACTACTCATGCGTATGGATGAGGTCAATGCAGACCGATTCGCTGCAACAATCCGCTCATTGGAGAATTTGGATATCAGCGGTTTATGGGCTCCAATGAAAGTTAGAGACGAAGTAAGAACACTGCAATGGCAAGATTGGCTTGCAGGTAAAGCTGAGCAACCAAGCACTCCTGAGCAACCACAGATTCACGTATCTGATATGACTGAAGGAGAACTACCTAGTCTTAGCGACGCCTTAGATCGGCTAGACGATATGGGCTTCTTGGACTGACGCAACACTCATCAACGCGGCATATATTCAACAGCCATGCGCAGCGCTCTATTGTTTACCACAATCCTTCTTTTCGCGATTGTTCCATTCTTAAATCCAGCAGCAGCAAACGGTTTGGACGAGAATTCCGGCATCACAATTACTGCATCATTTGATAACTCAACAGAGATGACAACCCTGAATATTACAATACCCGTCACCAATAATGCGACTCTATTAGATGAGCTCAAAGATGAAACGTTCTCAATTTTTAGAGTAGCGGCTGGCGACTATCCGGTATACATAGAATCCATTGCAACAAATATACAATTTTGCACCCAAGGCATGTCTAATTCTGAATGTTCAGGAGCAACTTTCCAAATCGAATATTTCCCGAGCCCGTTCGATCATGATGATTTTGAATATGTTCTTGAAATCGGTAATAATGGAATACATTGGATTATCAGCAATCCAGTCGAAGAAGCGGTTTCTCCAGTCATGGCAGTAGATAATTTGACAGGCATGTATTCTGATGACATCACTACACTTTCCTGGGATTATAGCGCTCCAGATTTCCCAATGAATCATTCAGTCATGATTTACAGTCATGATTCTCCTGCAACTAGAGAGAATTGGAATTCATTAACAAAAACAATCGTCAGCAGTAGTGTTACTGCAGGTACTACAAGTTTTGAGATAAATCACTCTTCATATCAAATTGAAAGGGAGATTTACTATTCTGTGACATTGTTATTTGAGACTTCAGAAGATACAAGATTCATAGGTAATAACACCCTTACCGAACCGGTATATGAAGACAACACTGCGCCACTATTCATAGGCGAACTAATAGCTACTTTCGATGCCAATACAGCAATGACAACTCTTGATTGGGAAGAAGGAATTGATGATGAAAATCTTTCAATCAATATCTATCACCACGACGGAACTCTAGAAGATATCGACTCGAGTAAATTAATTATGACTGTAGATGCAAGTAATTCATTCATTCAATTACCAATCCCAATGGGCGAACACCGTCAGTCATGGTATGCGATTACCTTACAAGATTCTCAAGGAAATGAGGTCTTAGAGTTGACAGAATCATCGCCGTTATCAAATCCAGTAATCGAAACTACAATTTCTACAACCACAATTACAGGAATTGTTGCTGATAGGTTTGTAGACGGCACAGTAGTAATTTCTTGGGACGACAATACACAAAATTCCGGTGCAACAGCAAGAGTTTGGCGTTCAATCAGTGGCCCCATAGAATCATTTGACAACATCGAGGAAATTGGAACAACCGATGTTTCAACACTGCAATTTGCGCACAATCCTTTGGATAATCAAGACGAGGCATGGTATGCAGTAACCATTGATGGAGCATGGGGGTCTGAAGAAGAGCCATGGCATGATGAGCGTTTATTTATTGGAGTAAATTCGATGGATTTGCCTATCAGAGAAAGTGAAGAAGAAATTGAAGAAGTTGTTACAAATTTCACATCTCTAGTACTCACAACTACCGGCTTTAAGGCAAATATTACCGAAGGCGCAATGATTTCTTTAGGACAAATGTATGAAGGAGATATGATCTTAATTTCATCATCATATATTGTTACAAATATTTCATGCCATGATATCTCAGGCGAAGGTAGTTTTGAATATTCAAGTTCAGATTGGGCATTATCACTAAATGCCAATCAATCTGCTGAGAAGTGTTTGGGCACGATTGTAGACGGAGAAGTTGAGATTAGTTTCACACTTACTTGGGATTACATCGAAACGATTGCAGAAAATGATGATGACAAAGGCGATGATGACGAAGATCATGACAATGACGACGACCACTCCAAAGGAGGAGGCCGTGAAGATAATGATTCCAAGGAAAAAATCACTGGAGTAATATTGGCAATAATCATTCTAGCACTTTTGGTTTACTTACTTGTTATGATGAGAGCACCACAATATGGCGAAGAAGAATAATCACTCTTCTTCTAGTTTGATCTTTGAATCAATAATAACCGAATCCTGAATTTGAATATTATATGTTACATTAGATAGTTGACTAACATTCGCTGTCTTCAAATCCTCATCTAATTTGGAATGTTCAATCTGATTATCCTCTGTGTCTTCAGCATGTATCGGAGAAATATCTCGTAACGGTCCAGAAGTTGAAAGCCAGACATAAATTCCATTTGTAGTTACTAATAATCCGACGAGTGACAAAACAAGGCCAGCAGGTTCTGGAAAGAAATCTA
Source organism: Candidatus Poseidoniales archaeon (assembly GCA_003602535.1). Taxonomy (GTDB): domain Archaea; phylum Thermoplasmatota; class Poseidoniia; order Poseidoniales; family Poseidoniaceae; genus MGIIa-K1. The sequence goes on along the minus strand of QQSA01000106.1, from coordinate 6,654 downwards.
TTCTTCCTATTGCATAAGATATGCCTAGGATCACAATGCCAGTGAGCATTACTAATTTTGAAGTCTCTTCAGGGTCCTTCCACATATCCATAGTCGGCACAACTCCTTTGACTCCAAATGTAAGTCTGAACCAAGCAAGGTAAAGCAAAATCATGCCTATTAGGCCCAAAGAACCGGATGTGAAAGTAGAATCATTCCATGGCCCTGCTGGAGAAACATCAGTGAATGTAATTCCAACTAGTATTGAGCCTAAGGCGGCAAACCCTCGCCACTCCGCCTTTCCGCCCATTATGGGGGCCACGGGGCGCGACGCTTGAAAGCAATGGGGCCATGAGGTAGGTTATGGCAGCGGTTGAAGACGCAGTTTTAGTTGCGGGAGGCATTGGTTCACGAATGTTACCAGCTAGCGCTGCAATCGCCAAAGAAGCGTTGCCCTTAGTCGACATTCCAGCTTTATCCCACCTTGCTAGAGAGGCGGTACAAGCAGGCGCAAAAAGAATCCACATAGTCACCTCTCCCAACAAAAATCTAGACTCATTGTTGAAAGATAACAATTGGTTGCATGAAAAACGGCCTGAAATCAGCCAAGAAATATTATCTCCATTCAATGATGTTGAGGTAATGGTTCATGTTCAAACAGTGCCTAAGGGATTTGGTGATGCACTAAGTTGTGCTTTACATGCAATCGAAGGACCATTCATGGTATTACTGGGAGACAATATTTTGCTAGATGAGTTTTCACCAACTACCGATTATACTCCATCTAATGCATCAAGGATCTTAGTCGAAGCATTTCAAAAAACGAACCTACCTTGTGTTGGCCTTGCAGCAGTAAACGATCCACAGAATTACGGAGTAGTGTCTATGGATGGAGATTTGATAAAACAAATAATCGAGAAGCCGGCAATCGATGATGCTCCATCTAACCTAGTATTATGTGGCAGATACATTTTCACAGAAGATACCTCTGATCTATTAGAAAAATATAATTTTGACGAATATGGTGAACTTCAATCAATCGCAATCCAGAAACACTGGATGGAAAACAAAGGCCTGGTTGGAGTCGAATTAGAAGGATTTCAATGGTACGATTCAGGCGCTCCTCTAGCTTGGTTGAAAAGCCAAATTGATTATGCACTAAGACGCGATGATATGAGCGAAGAAATCCGAGATTGGCTAGAAGACAGACTTCAACGCTGACCAGGTTTCCAAAAAGATAGCGAGAGAGGAGTCTCATCATTGGCTGCTCGAATTGCTAAATGATCAGCTCGTTCATTCCAACGATGTCCACTATGTGCTTTGACATGCTCCCAACTCAAGTCTGTTAATTCAGTAACTTCATTCCATAGCGATTGAACATGCGCTACCAACTCACGATTTGCTTTTGCCTTCCAAGTCCCAGTCGCCTGGTTACCTGCATACTGCGAATCAGTTTTGATTATGATTTTATCACTTACACCTTGCTTTAACGCCCATCGTAATGCCTCAGCAAAAGCGGTTAATTCAGCAGTATTATTCGATCCAACCTCTGCACCAATGAATTTTTCATCCTCAAAATCAGTGATTACTTTACCATTAAATTCATGCATAATTTCTCCATTCCCTCGGCCTAAATCATTAGAGCCAGTTATTACAACAACTCCCCATCCTGCAGGAGTTTCATTGTCTACGTTTTGGTTTCCAATGCAAGAACCATCAACGTAAATATGGAGCATTTCAATTTCACTCGCCAATCTCAGCCTTGTAATCTGCAGCCGACATTAGCCCGGATACCGCCGATGGATCATTCAATTTCATTCGAATAATCCAACCTTCTCCGTATGGGTCTTGATTCATCAATTCTGGAGTGTCTTCTAACGCTTCGTTTACCGCAGTAATTTCGCCTGCCAAAGGTGCAAATATAGGCGATGCCGATTTCACCGATTCAACGATAGCAAATTCCCCCATGTCATCATAAACCTCACCAGATTCTGGTAATTCGATGTATACAATGTCGGTTAACGCATCTTGAGCATGATCGGTAATCCCAATAACGACTTCGTCACCTTCTACTCGTATCCATTCATGTTCTTTAGTGTAAAATTGGCCTTCTGGAACGTCGCTCATGATACTCCCTCTGAATCACTGGAAGTGGTTAAGCAAATCAAACCTTTCTCATAATTGACTGGAACAGTGAGGGCAAATATTCCACTCTGCTTCAACAGGCTGGCTACAGTTTGGACAAGTCCTCTGATTGCCGTCTGTAATCATTACAGAGTCGTTAAGAACGGTATTCCCGACTTGTCCAATTTGTACCATTGGTTGGGATTGCTCGAGGTTTTCTTGACGAACCCGCCCAGCTTCTGAATACATGCCAGCCTTTTCATAAGCCATTGCAGCATCTTCCCAGTTCCTTGCCAGTTCAAGATTTTTGGCCTTTCTACTCCAATCAAGCGCCTGACTCTTTGTACTTGGAGGAGGGCGAGCCGGAGCCCTTGACTGTACCATTGGCCGTGGCTGGGCCATTGGTCTTGGCTGGACCACAGGTCTTTGAACGACTTGCTGGACCACAGGAACAAATTGCGGTTGCTGGTTCTGAATAACAACAACCCTGCGGTTGTCATTCTTAGTACTAAGGGCCGAGATTGCAAAAATCAACGATCCACAACACATCAGCCCTCCACAAGTTTCAGCAACTCCAGTACTCTCTTCGGCTTCATCCGAACCGTCATCGCAGTCTTCATACCCATCATTTTCGATATCTTCCAGAGTATAGATGTATTGTCCATCATAACATTCGTATCTCTCATAACTGTAATTATATTCGCCCGGCTCGTCATTAGCACTAGCGCCAATGAACATAATCCACCCGACAAGTCCTAGAATAATGCAAACAGCCCAGTAAATACTTCTCTTCTTTTTCCCTTCGTCTGGTGGAAGATTAATGTTCATCATTCTTCCTCCAATTCTTTAGAAAGCATGGTATGCTCAAGCTTGGCCCAAGCATTTCCCACATCCTCTTCTTTGATTGAACTGTTTAATTCATTTTCGACTCTAAGGGCCATGTTTGATTTATTTTCATCAGGGAATAGACCAGCAAGCGGACCTTCGCCGCGACCAGTCGGCCCAGAGAGTCCCAGTAGGATTATTCCAACCAAAGGAATGATGAATTCAAAACCTGGTTTTTCAATTGACATATTTCCAGAGATTAGGCCTAGGCCGGACACTAAAAGTAAACCAAGACCAGTGCCAGCAAGCAACCTTTGGGCGCTTTTGGCAGGGTTCATGAAACCTCCAACTCCTTCCAGTGCATGAACCCAGCGCTTATTCAGTAAGTTTCACGCATTAATTTGTGAATTTTGTAAGGTAATAGTGCTCTATTTACTGGAGTGACTTCCAGAATTCTAGCATCATCTCTTCTACGAATATCTTGCAATAGTGGGTGCCTACTCTTTTTGTGAAGAGCAAGCAACGTTGGCTTATCTACCTCTAATGCCGATCTTACTACATTGACGAAACCTTCGGATTCAACCGCAAATTTGCCAATTTCATCGATTACAATGACTTCAGAATAATCTCTTGCATGCTCAATAGCAGGAATCGCAACACTTTCCAGAGCCTCGGTATCTATTCCATATCCAAGTACTCGAAGTCTAGTATCTATGCCCTTGTGAGCCATAACTGCTTCTTCGCCAGTTTTGATATTGATAACTTTGTAACCAACTCTTTCAGAATTTTCAACGATTGGCTCTGTACGCATTCCGCCAATGATGTCACTATTTCCTCCATCTCCACCTCTAGCGTTAATCTCGCGACGCCTTTCATCTTCTAGCATTTCAAGGACTTTTGCTAGAACTGCAGATTTACCCGATCTCGGCAAACCAGTTATTCCAATTTTTGGATGAATTCCCATAATATCATTTCCACTAAATTCGAATTCACGAATTGCTCTAATTGCTTCGAGGGAGGTACTGATAATAAAGCATGGGGGGGAAATCGACAATTTTCCCTATTCCGGAAACACAAAACCATCATCCGTCATATATCTTGACATACAATTCGACATAGTGAATTCACAGTATCGAATCATCACCAGGTAGCGTGATCGCAATTATTGTACGGCCCTTTGCTGAAAGTTTCCAAGAATCGGAAACCCAATCTAGAATTTTTGACAATTCATCTTCAGAAAGACCACCTGCATCCGCCACTCTTCTAAGTGCCCAAAGCTCACTCTCGTCATAATCACCGTCTACAGAGGCCAATAGTGCAGAATCTCGTAAAGCCAATCTTATTGCAGAAACCTCCATTCCATCCAATATAGAATCGAGTTCGGGTGGTTGTGTAAGGAGCTGACGCACTTCTTCACGGCTTTCAGGGTGCAACATCATGGCGCCCATGGCGGCCTCAATTGCAGAAATCTCTTCACGGACTAAGGCTCCGTCTGCAGCAGCAACCATTACTAGAACGCAGGCAATTTTCCGTCGCTGCTCCTCGGCTAATGATAGTGCGGCATTTGGGAGCAGGGGATCACCTTGAGAGATCATTAAGCAAATCATATCCGGCTTGCATCCAACTGTAACCTTCAACAGTCCAGGTTAGTAGTCTGTTAATGGCATCAGGTTGTAAATCTAGATATTCTGCAATCTCATCCAGGGCTTCCCTTTCGTCTTCATCGACAGTTCCGTCAGAGGCCGCCATAAGTACTGCATCTCTGAGCGCAAGACGCCCAGCTTCTTCGCCAAGACCATCTAAGCATTCTTCTAGCGGAGGAGGATTCTTCAAAGATGCACGAATTGCATCCCTTTGTTTTGGAGATAATAGGGCTGTACCGAGCCTTTGTTCGAACATAGACATTTCCTCAACAGTTAATTCATTATCAACTCGAGTCATGAACGCAAGTAACTTAGCATAAGCGAATCTTTCAGCCTGAGGTAACTTATGGACAGTGTCGGGCAGCATGTGGATGCCGTAAGCGCCGCATGATTTCAACCCTCCCAAGAATAGCGCGATTGAAATGCAACTATTGTAACGATGCAATATGGCCGAGGTCGAGATATACACTAACAAAGGATGTCCCGCTTGCGTCTCGGCAAAAAACTACCTTGACAAAAAAGGAGTCCACTATGTTGAGAAGAAATTAGGAAGGTCCCACAAAACCGATGCAGAGTATTCATTTCGTACAAAAGGGGCTAAGAAAATACCCCAGATTTTCATTAATAACGAATGGATTGGCGGATTTGAAGATCTGGTTAAATTTGACCGGGCTGGAGAATTAGACTGGAGGCTTGGACTTATGCCTAGACCTAAGGTCGGACCTTTCAAAACCCTTCTCAGATTCATGAAAGGGGAGAAATATTGACCTGTTTGAATGCGATTTCTCTTTGCCCCAAGTAATTCAATACTCCCCAAAGGCTAGAATTCACAATGAAAACCAGTCTGACATCTAAACTCCAAGAAACAGTACCGATGTAGTAACAAGCCGATGAACCAAGCCAACCTATTGTGTACAGCCCCATACTTGCAGGGATAGTCCAACTCGTGTCCCGATCTGAGTCAAAAGTCCAAATCCTATGTGTCCAATGGGCGAGGAATGATCCGAGTAGCCACGCGATCGACCAAGAAACCGTCGGCCAGAAATCCCCTTCTGGAAGGATGAAAATGAATAATTCCCACAATCCGTAGAATGCGACAAAATTGATACTTGCAGTAGCCACATATCTTCTGAATGTGCCATGCTCTGGTAGATTCATCAATCGTCCTCCGTAATTACGTCAGAAGATTTCCCAGTAAAGATTTCCCTCAGAGCGTTATTATCACTTTGTATAGCATCAAGCAGGTTATAATCTACTCCTTGTTCACGTGCCAATTCTCTCAAAGCAAGTGTATCCTTAGGCAAGCATTTCCCTCCAAAACCTCTTTTCAGACCCATGATAGGAGTTAGGTGAGAATTGCCAATTGGCTGATCTTGGGGGGTAGTAATTATTTCTTTAATTACAGACCATTTTATTCCCATGGATTCGCAGATATCATGCATTTGATTTGCGAAAATAACTTTCAATGCATAGAAATTATTTTTTGTATATTTTACCATCTCAGCTTCAGTACTTCCTATGTGAAAGAATTCACCTTCAAACACTCCTGCAATTTGATGATGCTTCAAGACCATTTCCGCGACATCATCATGCTTAGTTCCAACTACCAAAATTTTCTGATTTGCGAAATTTTCCAGCCTATGTCTTTCAACTAAAAATTCGGGCGAATAAGCTAATTTCAAATGTGGAAATTTGTTTTGCAAATTTTCAGTAGTTCCTGGAATTACAGTACTTTTGATTACTGCTACAAACCCTTCAGGCAGAAGATCAAGAATGCTTTCAACAATACTTGTATCACAATTTCCGTTTTCCAGAGGAGGGGATGGTACTGCTATGTATGCCATGTCACAATTAGATATTACATCATCTAATTCCGTATTCCGGAGTGGGTCATGAACAAATACGTCATGATAATCCTTGAACCAATGTTCTATTGTTCCACCAACAATTCCGGCACCAATAATTCCAATTTTCATCATCAACCCTCTTTTATCGTAAATTTACCTTCTTCAACCATCTGGGCAGCCAACAAAAGATTCTCCGGAGTTCCACAATCAATCCATGTATTTTCTCCAACCGAGAT
>QQSA01000105.1 GCA_003602535.1 Candidatus Poseidoniales archaeon | reverse complement strand
TACCGATGCGAATACCCGTGTTTGCAAGGGTTTCGAAAGCCGATTTTTATTTTTTTATTTTCTTAAGTCCTGATACAATAGTCTGCTCAACCAATTCGGCTGCCGGATTGATAAATAGTACAACAAAGAATTGAAAAATCCCCCATAGAATTATGATTACGCCCATCACAAAGAAGGTTTCATTCTGCATTGAAGCTCCAAATAACCCGACGATTATTCCTGCAAAAAGGAAGAGAAAGCACCCTACAATTGATTCCGCCCAAATTCCAGAACCAGGTACGGCACTGAACCACGGGTTTTTTTGTATTGTGTTTCCAACTTTAGGCGATATTGGTGAATCAAAATCACAACTCCTACACCTAAAATAATCATAATTTTCAGAGACTGTAGAGTTCACATCATTTTCCGCTCCACAGTGAATACATGTGTTTATTTTGTCGGCTTTTTCATCACCAATCGATTCTGAATCTGATTTTGAAATCTTATCGAATTGGAACTTGCACTTTGGGCACCTCACCGCTCCAAAGTAGTTTGCCGATATTCGCATTCTCTTGCTACATTTTGGACAATCTATCAGGAGTTTAGTGCCCACGAGTAAAACTCAAAATTGTAGTACATTATACTTGGGCCGTTTTCTATTCCTGAATAAATATCTAATCAACAATCGAAAATGGAAATTCACAAGGGTTAATCCGAATACCCATGCGTGAGATGCCTGCCGCATGGGCTTAATCGGAGGGTTTAGCTATGGCTCTCGCCTAATTTCTTGGCTCAAACTTCTAGGTACCAGGCATCCCAACCCGACCTAAAGAGAATGCTATCACCCAAGACTAACAAATCCCAACCGTCACTCATTGCGATAAATCCTTCTGGGTACCATTCGTCCTCTCCGTTTGAGCATTGATGCCAACCGTTATTCACATCCCAGAATTCTATTTCAGTTCCATCATCGCAAGTGAAATTACCCGGGAATCCTGGATTATTGCTTTCATCCCAGTCTACCTCGTCACTACCATCACTGCAGTCCTCAATACCGCCCGCTGCAGCATTGTTCGCAAGAACAAATAGGATTTGTTCACCATTATCACATAGGAAATATTTGACTTCGATCGACTGAGATAATGGGGAGTTTATCCAATTAGTTCCCAACTCTGTATCATGGATGAGCAATTGCCCCCATGCTCTGAGGAAGACGTATTTGTCATAGACTACAACCCCTCCGTCTATTCCTCCCTGGTCAGCAGGCGCCTCAGTTGTGCTGTTGAGTAGTTCTGATTGATCGAATGTGGTAATATTGCGCATCTCTCCAGTCATCTGACTTATCCCTACAACATGCGTGATAGGTGAAAAATGATTTGATGAGTTTAGAGGGCGATAGGCAACAATTAGCTCTCCTTCGGTAATGTAAGTGTTAGGAGGCGCTGTCGGGCCGAATTCGTGTTTGTAAACCGAGCCAACACAGGAGTTGTAAATCAAGACGGAAGAACCTGTAGAGTAATCCCATTCAGGAATAAACAACATGTCACTATTTGTTGCTCCGTATCCTTGCAACTCTCGATGCAGATCAAGATTCAATTGATCTGGATGAACCTGCCAGACAGTTTGGTTGTCAAATGAATATTGGTTAAGATGATAGTAACCGCTCCAACCGATACTAGTTGCGAAAACTACGGCTTCGTCAGTAATGGATAGAATATCCATAAACATCGTATTGTAATTATCTGACAGGTTTAGTTCGGTCAACTGAGTTATGCTAGTGCTATAGGAATTTTCTATGCTATCATCGTCGCTTGCATCCAAAGTGAGCAACCAAAGTTCCAGATGATTACCAGTTTCATCACCATCAGATGCAACAAATACGATGCCATGCTCTGTGACTCCAACTTCACCGCATGATTGGCACCATACACCTTGGGTGTGATTATACAACTCAGAAGAAGTTCCATCGTCGTTCATTACCCGTACTGTGTTGTTACTAAGAAAGAAATCATCTCCCTCAAATGTGAATCCCCATTGGAAATTGCTAAGGTGGCTATTATCCGGAATTCGCCAAGTCGTAGAATTCGACAAATCATGCGCAAATGTTGCGTATTCGTAGGTCCTTTCTCCCTCAATTACCTCTTCTGCCGAAAAGTAAAGCACGTCATCAATCTCTACTATCTCTTCAGGATAGGTAAATTGTATGCCGTCTATAGCATGGCTATTTAGACCGCCCTCAAAACTGAAGCTCCAGAGATCCTCTAGAATGAAATAAATTGTATCTCCAATAACTATGTGATTGTGATTAAGACCGATCTGAGCATCATAACTTCCCAATGTACCCAACGGTTTGAGCATCTCTGTGAAGTTGTATTCTCCAGAATCATCTTCTCCCATGGCAGATGTATCTGTGTCATTCATGGTTGAGTTAGAGCAGTCGCCTGCTTCCAAATCATCCTGCACCTCATCTTTATCCGATTCGAAAGTACACGAACTATCGTCTTTTGTTGCATTCTCATCGTAGTTCAAGGCATCTGGGTTGGTGCACCCAGAGATTCTACCGATTTCTGTTTCATCATCAAAATCTCTTCCATCTGTTTCACTCGTACAACCAGCAAGAATTGAGGCAAGTAATATCAACACCATCATTGCAACTTTGGTACGCATAAATCGTCCATCAAAGTTGGTTATAATAATCTATTCACAACATGTCAAAACCGGTTATTGATTTGTTTACAAGGGACTAATTCCAACACGGTATTGTATAGGGTCGAATTACTGAATAATCGTATTTCTGAGTCATTAACAATCAATCATTTCTTACCAGTTGAACACCGATTGCACCAAACAATAATGTCAGCACGTAACCGCTTGTTGAAAGTTTCAATTCAATGGTAACATCCAATTTGAATCCCTCGCCGGCTGGATTATTCTCTCCTAAAGTACCAATGCCAACATAGTACTCACCATCTTCAGGAGACCATGTAAGACCAGTAGTGCCATTCTCACCGACTACCTCAAATTCGCTATCTCCTGCTTTACAGGTTTCACT
>QQSA01000104.1 GCA_003602535.1 Candidatus Poseidoniales archaeon | reverse complement strand
GGAAACGGGCCTGACACATTCAAAATCTCTGCATCTAACCCGCCTCTGGGATGGGCTGTTTCACTTCAATCTTCAACAGTCTCAACGCAATCAAAGTTTAGTAACGATAAGAGCGTTACAATCGATGTTTCAATTTCTTTGCCAAGCGATGCTTTAGCAACTGAGCAGGTGTCGATCACATTCTCAGTAATGCCCTCTTCTGGTAGCGGTTCTTATGACACTCAAGATCTATCGATATCTGTGAAAGCTGTTCATGGGATGAGTGGAGATGCTCCCGCTGAAGATCAAACCGGCCGCTCAGATACTACTGTTCAATTCCCATTAACAATAACAAATGAAGGGAATATAGAGGATAAGTTCCGCTTTTCGGTTATCTCTCAAACTGCACAGCCAGGATGGGGTAAGCACTTCGAAACATCCGAAGGAGTAGTAGTTACTGAAGTTGATATAGGGGCACGTCAAACTGTAACTATGTATTTGGTTGTGTCAATAGATGGAGAAGAAGAATTGGAGAGCACTAAGTTAACTGTTAGAGTTACGAATCTTGACGATAACAATAATGGTGATCAAAACAACGATGACGTCCCTGATAATCAATTAGAATTTACATTCAGGGCGATATTGTCAGATAGAGATTTTGCTATGGATACAGTGATCATGATTTCCCAAGATGAACTTACTAGGAATGGAGTTCTAGTTCTGCCCCCAGGTGGAAGTCAAACCTTTTCGCTCAAGGTAATGAATACTGGCGATATGACCGATGAAGCAATATTTGATTTCCAAGGATTGCAGGGAACTGCTACTCGCACTCTTTCATTTAGAGGTATGCCGGTTGATGGACCTATAGTTATTCCAAAGGGTTGGGGCGCTTACAACGAATCAACTGGCACTTTCTTCTATGAATCAAATTCCCCATTAATCGGTTCTACGGAAGACAAAATCTTCGACAAAATAGTTGCAAATGGTTTGGTAGATTCTCACATACCAATGAAATACTACGCAATATTTGAACTTGAAATTGAAGCTTCATCAGGTGCGGATAATGGAGACAGTGGTCTGCTAGAGGTAGTTGTTACTTCTGTCTCAAATGCCGCCAATAGAAGTGGAAAGGTTACATTCGCTCTCACGGTAAAGACTGTATTTGATATCAATCTTGAATTAGATGGGGATGCTGAACAAGACCTCACCTTTGGAGAAATAAACAGTGATGCAAAATTCAAAGTTATCTTAACAAATTCAGGAAATGTTGAATCAGAAATCAGAGTGTTTTCCAGTGGTGGATTAAGAGGTTGGAATATTATTCTGTTGGAGAATACACTTTGCAAGAAAGACGTAGATCAACCAGGTAGTCTGATCTGTACATTAGAAGAAAGCCAGTCCGTAGAATTGACCGTTAAAGTAACCTCTCCGGGTGAAGATACAGCTGTTGAAGACACGTTCAAATTCATATTGTCGGCTGAACCGAAAGACATTGGTTTGGTAGGTAGAGAGAATTTAGAATTGATAGTAAATGGTGAGCCGGAAGAGTCAGGATTTACATCTCTTTTGAATTCTTTAACCACAACGAAATCCACAATGGCGATTGGTGGTTTACTATTGCTCGGATTTGCAATACTTGCTTTGCGTCGTCGTAACTGACCCCTACGGGGTCATGGGCTTTGCAGGCCGTATTCTATCGTGGTCATGAGACAACGCTTATGGACGGATGTCTAGTGGCTCTGACCGGAGAGTGTCAACTCTCTTGGTTGGTGACGTACTTGGTCGGCGCAGAAACTGTAACTGGCACCTATCTTTCAATGGTCTTAATGACGCTAATTGGCATAGGTATGCCCCTAGGTGCTTTCATCACTCAGTATTTCGTTATGCCTAAGGTTGACCCCTCCCGTCCACACATGACCAAATCATGGCTCATGGAGGGATATGAGAGAGATCACAGCCTCTATCCTCGTCGCCTTTCTACTTACGAGTGTGGTTCAGAACCCGTTGGAGAAGCAATGATTCAGTTCCACTTCCAATATTACTGGTATGCAATCATATTCCTTGTTTTCGACGTTGCATTCATGTTCTTGGCATTAGGTGGCCTACTGGCGATGGATGCAACCAACGAATCCTCAAATTCAACACCAATCGATATGGTTGGAACCGAGATGATGGTATTGACATTATTCTTTGCAACCATGGTATTGGGTGTCTGGCATGTATTCCGTAAGCGTGGTCGCATTTACATCTGAGGTGAAAATATGAGTGAAACTGGAGAGAATTATACCACATTCAACAGTCGTTCTTTAGTCGAAGTTGTCGGAGACGTCACAGACGAGGCTCTTAAGGCAACTAAGATCAAGCAACTTCTAAGTGTTTTAGCAGGACGATTCTTCAATTGGGCAGGCCGCAAATCTTTGTTTACATTGCACCTTGGAATCAAATGCTGTGCTATCGAAATGGCCGCATCCGCAACTCCAAGATTTGATGGAGACCGGTTCGGTGTTTTGTTCCGTTCAAGTCCGCGCCAGTCGGATGTCCTGTTAGTAAATGGTCCGATTTCTAAGAAATTCGCAGATCCAATCGTTCGTCTTTGGGAACAGATGCCTGAGCCCAAGTACTGCATTGCAATGGGCGAGTGTGCTATTTCTGGTGGGCCGTACTATCAATCCTACAATATATTGGAAGGAGTAGATACGGTTATCCCAGTAGATGTCTACATTCCAGGATGCCCTCCTCGACCTGAAGCATTAATCGATGGATTTGGCAAACTCCGTGAGAAGATTATCAGAATTGGAGGCGCGCCTTCCACCGGCCGAGATGGCGACAAGCCAATAATCGTAGGAGATGAGTGAAATGGGGACTACCATTACCAAAGAGCAAAACTCCGAAGCCGCTAAGACAGCTGCAGACAATCTCAATTCACGCTTCAAGGATGCTGGAATCTCAGCCGAAGTTGTAGAACACAAATCTGGCAAAAGGTATGAATTTGTCAGAATAATGTGCTCTCCAGAACAATGGCGAGCGGTTGCGAAACACATGAAATTTGAATTGGGCGTAAATCATTGTGCTATGGTTTCAGGGACTCATTATCCTTCAGGAGGAGATAAGGGCTGGGAGGTTGCATACCACTTGCACCGCTGGCCTATCATGAATGTCGAAGCCCACACAATGGTTGTCCATGA
>QQSA01000103.1 GCA_003602535.1 Candidatus Poseidoniales archaeon | reverse complement strand
GCTAGCCAAATCAAAGTGAAATTTACTCCTGCTAAAAACATGAAAACCATGATTATCGATTCTACTAATCTACTATCGTAATAGCCGATTGATTGGTCATGTGTTGAGAAGCCACCTGATGGCATGGTGGTCAATCCATGATTGAATGCATCAAAAAACGTCAAATCAGCGATTCCCCATAATAGAAGAATTTCAATTGATGTCAGCACGATGTATATTGTCCAGAGTGCAATTGCGGTTTGCTGCAATTTTGGTCTTAGTCGAGAAAGAGATGGTCCAGTTAACTCAGCACGAGCAAGAGCCATTCCTCCACCAAGTACTCTCGATAACAGCATTAATCCTAGCATGATGATACCCATGCCTCCTAACCATTGTGTCAGAGATCTCCAGATCAAAATCCCCTTTGGTTGAGCATTGATACAATCGGGCGTAGTTCCAGGAATACAATTTGGGCTCATCGAGTGTTCGATTACAGTAGCACCAGTTGTGGTGAAACCTGACATAGATTCAAACCATGAGTTAACAAATCCTCTTGCGATATCGGACATTTCAGAACCATCGGTGAATGGACCATGAAATACTCCTCCTAACCAGAATGGGAAACTTCCAATGAATACAGCTACAGGCCATGCTAAAGCAACGGCAGCAAAAGCCTCTCTGTCTCTAAGTCTTTGAGTTGTATCCGATCTAACTCCCAAACTGAGGAGAGTTACGCCGATAAATCCAGATATGAATATTGGGAGCAAAAACGCAACTGAAGCAGTGCTAAAATCATCAAGCCACCAAGTTACAAGAAAACTGAATGACAATGGAATAATCATTGCCATCATCGTCCAACCGACGATAAGTGATAGTACGTCCCGGCGCATTTGTTTATCACACCTTGAATTTCTTTTCCAAATCATCAACTCTATCTGGTGGCAAGAATATAGTCAAGCGATCACCTTCGAGAAGTGTCTTTGTTGAAGAGGGGCGCATTGTTTCCCATTCATCGTGTATATTTTGTCTCTGGATAAAGGCGACTTTACACCAGTCTGGCAAACCAGCTTCAGCAATAGTCTTTCCAGCGAACTTAACATTTGAATTGACTGGAAGGCAGATTCCCACCACATCAGGAACACTGGATAGAACTGCATAAGGACCAGGTAATTCCGAATGTATCCTCGAAAGAATACTATCTATTGCCACTCTTTTTCTATCTACAGAAAATGTAATTCCCATTCTTCTTACAACATCGACTAAATCAGCATCATACATTATCAAACCGGTTCTTTCAACACCCATGTCGCTAGCTAGCAATGTGGCGGCAATGGATGCATGATCATCATCAAGGGCTGAAATTGCAATGTCGTGTGAAGATATTTCTATCTCAGATAGTAAATCTTTGTCTAGGTGATCTCCGTGAATTATTTCAATACCATTTCTATTACCAATGTCAGAGCCAGCTAAATTGTTAGCCTTTTCTAAATCCCTTTCAACAACTGTAACGGTTCCATTAGCATCTAGCCAAGCTTTTGCAAGTCTGATACCAATCAAATCAGCACCAAAAATAACTACTTTCGGCCTATCTGGAAAATCAATAGGATCGTGTCCAAAAATTCGTAAAATTCTGTTGAATGATGCTTCACCAGCTGTTGCAATTGCTACTCTATCATTAGGCAATAATTGGTCGTCAGCATTTGGGACTCTACCTTGCATTCCATCTCTCTTTAAACCAACCAATAATGGCATTCCACCTTCGACTTTAGCCCCTGATTCTCTCAAAGTTCGATGTACTACTCCACCTGCTTCAGACCTGACATCTAATTCAACGATATATGCATCCGCTTCGAATGGTATTACTTCTGTGAGAGATGATGACTTTAATCCGGACATCAATCTTTCAATCGCACCATCTACTGGATGGATCACATGGTCTACACCTGCCCATTTGGACAATTTACCTGACCTTGCTTCTTCTACAAACTTTGGATTTCTAACACGACAAATTGTCATCAATTCACCCTTTCCTTTGGATTTTTCAGAGTGAACATGCTTAGCCAGTGCACAGGATAAAATATTCTTTTCATCAGAATTTGTTGCTGCAACATAAACCTGTGAATACTCTATTCCTGCTTCAATAAATTTTGATCTGTCAGTTACATCTCCATGAAGAACAAGAATGTCCATTCCCTGTGAATTCTTGACAGCTCTAGCATTGTTGTCGACTAATACAACCTCTTTGTCTTCACTTCGGAGAGCACTCGCCAAGCCTGAACCGACCCGTCCTCCACCGCCAATTATGACTCGCATCAGAATTCCTCCGCCAACCACTTATTTGTCCACGTTGATTTCGAAACGTCATAATCTTCAGTGTAGAATGTTCGTACTCTATCCAAATCACCACCTGAGGAACTTCCACCTTTGTAATATCCACCAACTCTTTCACCATCTCTGTCGCCATTGTCGATCCAATCGATGTACGCAGTAGGTGTGTGAACCAACCATTTACGATTTACAACATCAACAGATGCTTCAACATAACATGATGATAAGATTACATCATTATCTTCACACCATTCATCAGACATGGGGAGCATTATGTAAGCCCAAGCGTGACCTTGCCATGAATCAAATTGTGGATCTGCTAATGCTCCGAATACATACCAAGTCGGTACTCCTTGAATTCTCATTATACTCATGAATGCATTTGATTGTTCATCACAATCACCGATGCCCGCATCTAGACACTGTTCTCCACTTCTGGCTGTTCCGGGAGCATCGCCATCATATGGAATATTGGCATTAAGCCAATCAAAAGTAGCTCGAGCATATGCATATGCATTATCTTGAAGATCATCAGGTAATGATGCCATAATATTGGCTGCAGTTTGGTAAACAGTAGGTGCAGTGGCTTGTCGGCCATCTACTGCCCAACCATCCATTCCTCCTCTATCATACCATTTCTTAGAAGATGCAAATTCATTTGAGTAAATTCCACTTCTTCTGTTTTCTATGTCTTCGAAGGTACCAGATCTTGATACACTTGTTCCTTCAGATTTGCCCTCGACCTTACCATCCATTTTAGATGAATGCCACCATGTATGCGATGTCGCTTCTAATGTTACTGCAAAATCAATTGTATCGTGGGTGTCAGCAGGTATGTCGAATGAAACTCTGACACATGGACCATGCCTACATCCATCAGAATCAGTCATTTCATTGGATTCAGTACTTGGATTATCAAGTGGATTCGCATCTGGCCACCATACCAAATTACCCTTAGATGTGACAATAGCTTCCGATTTATCTTTGTGAGGCAATCCATTAGCTGGAATAGTAATAGTCTCTCCATCTAGACGTAATTCCATCGAAATTACCTCTTGAATCGTAGATTTATCNACTTCAGTACCATCTTCGTACATTAGAGCAAATTCTCCCCTCTCATTGCTTGTTACATCTGATGGTATTGGAATCGACTCTTGCAATGTTGTGGTCTGAGATGAATGATTATTCCAAAGATCAACACTTCTAACAACTGTATATTCTGCTGACAGAGGATAAACTTGACTGGGAGCCAAACCTTCCATTATGAATGCTTGTAATTCGGCCCATTTTTCAAGAACGAATTGTCTGGCATCAGGTGTAAAAAATATGAAAGCGATCAAAGCAATAAGACCGAGTTGATTTAATCTACTCCTCTTCTTCTTTCCACGTCTTGATTTTGAGGATTTCATTGCATGTCTAGGAGCGACTCCCTTCTTTGCACTTCGAGTAGAGGAGCGCATAAAATTGCCCTTAACTCTTCCATCCATACCTGATGAACCAGTGATTACTCTACCACAACTATAGCAGATAGAATCGCCCGGCAAGGTTTGGGCACGGCAAAATGGACAACTCCCCATCAGTTACTACTCAGCACAGTACCCCCATGAAGGTTCTGCCCACAACTGAAAGTGAAAAAACCTAGTTTTTTTGTAATTTATTCCG
The DNA here is from genome assembly GCA_003602535.1 of Candidatus Poseidoniales archaeon. Classification (GTDB taxonomy): domain Archaea; phylum Thermoplasmatota; class Poseidoniia; order Poseidoniales; family Poseidoniaceae; genus MGIIa-K1. The sequence goes on along the minus strand of QQSA01000103.1, from coordinate 19,350 downwards.
AGTAGTATCGTTTGTAAGTGGTTGTAAACTACTCTTCTTCGACTTTTGCACGAGAAGCATCTGCCCATATCCGTCTTAGCCTTCTCCTTGCAGGTCTTGGTACTGCTGCCCAAACCCAATCATGAGCCCTTCTTTCAGCAATTAGTAGAGGTGGAATCAAAAATATCCATACAAGCGGATTTTTGATTGTAGAATATAGGGCAGTTATTGTCAAAGCACACCAGATGAACGTAATCAATACTGCACTCCATCGCTTATCTCGTAACATTCGATGCCCATGTGCACAAAAAATCAGGGCATGAGCTCTTGGCGTTACAATTGCAATCAAAATAATTGTAGATATTACAGCCACACTGATTTCATAAATTTCCAACATTCTGTAAATTTGAAACATTGCGATCATTCCGCCAACTGCTAGTCCTAATGCCCATCCAGTAGTTGGTTGTGAACCAGTTCGTCTAACCCTCTCTCTTCTCAAAATAAGGTGAACTATTACTGCAAGGAATAAACAAATTATCAACGGAGTCAGTGTAAGTTGAGCTCCAGTAATATACGGTACGAGTAAAAAATCGTCAGTCATATTACCATAAAAACCACCTAGTAACAAACCCCAGAACATCATACTCCAAGCGGTAGGAAGATCATAGAATCCAGAGTATTTGGTCATGACACCGCGCCATCCTAAACCCATTCCAATTAACGCAACAATAGATGCGACTTGGAATAGAGCCAGCCCTGCCATGTTTGTAGTCCTGATAATCACCATTCAAGTGAGTTTTGTAATCCTAAGGCTTGAATATGCCAAACTAGACGCTTGTATATGGCTCGGCTTCTATTGTTCGGTGGCAAAGGTGGTGTAGGTAAGACTACGACTTCAACCTCGACTGCGGTTGGACTAGCAGATTCTGGTCTCAAAGTGCTACTAGTGAGCAGTGATCCAGCACATAGTACCTCAGATAGTTTGGGTGTTCAGTTAGGTCCAACACCGACAGAAGTCGAAGGAGTTGAGGGTTTGTGGGGTCTTGAGTTAGATCCAGAGGCTAGGATTTCAGACCATATTCCCAAATTAACTGAAAGTTTAGGTCCTCTAATGGGAGGGGAAGACCCTGAATTAAACTCTTCAGAAATGATATTGCCTGGTTTGGATGAAGCAATGGCATTTGATGAATTACTCAAGCATCTCGAAAATCCCGATTGGGACGTAATTGTTTTTGATACTGCACCAACAGGGCATACTCTACGTTTCTTGGCTTTGCCCGAAATTATTGAAAAATGGGCTGATAAGATTATCAAAATGCACAGATTTACAGGAGGCATCAGAGCGATGATGTTTGGTGCCAAAGATGGCGAGAAAATGAGAAATGAACTTGAAATGTTTCGCCGCCGTGTTTTGCATGTTCGAAGAATTTTATGTAACCCAGAAGTTACACGTTTCACCTTAGTTACAATACCCGAAAAAATGGGCGTTAATGAGACAGTTAGAGCGTATGAGTCACTCGCAGAATTCAAACTCCCTGTTACAGGTTGCGTAGTCAACCGTATGACTCCCGATTTGGATCATGAATTCATTCAAACACGAAGAGTAAATGAGAAGAGCAATGTAGACTCATTGAAAGCATCATTACCAGATTTGCATCTGCATGAAGTCGAACTGAAGGATTCAGATATTCATGGTCTTGATGCACTCAGGAGCATCAGTAATGAGTTACATGGTGACATGAAGATTTCAGATGGACTTGGACCATTTGATATTGGATTAGGATTGGAAGTTCATCGAGGAACTTGGTCGGAAGGAGATAATGTATTCTTGCATTTACCGGGAATAGTGCGTGAAGATTTGTCACTTAGAAGTGAATCTGGTACCGTTTTTGTCGGTATCAATTCACGAGAGCATCCTGTTCCATTTTCAAGACCTGCAAAGGCTAGCCAAGTTAATGCCAAACTCGAAGACGAAGTTCTAAGATTGACTTTTCCACCTGAGTAATCTTCCGTTGGGTTCAAACCCAATGCGCTTCTGGGCACTTTATGGCACTCGAGTCACTTTCCAGAGGAATCTTCTCTGCTCTCGGTTTGCTCAAGAATAAAAGAAAGTTAGATGAGGACGAACTAAAAGAGATGCTTCGTTCCCTCAGAAGAGCTTTGCAAGAGGCAGATTTCAACGTTCGTCAGACTAAAGAGATCACTGAAAAACTTGAATTGCGTTTGCGTGAAGAGGAGGCAAGACCAGGAATTACTCTGCAGACACATGCAATGAATATTCTATACACTGAACTTGTCAGATTATTAGGTCCATCACGTGAAGTAAGACCACATCAATCAACAATTTTGATGGTCGGATTATATGGTAATGGTAAGACAACAAGTACTGCTAAGTTAGCAGAATGGTATCGTCGTCGTCATGGTGTAAGAGTCGCAGTAATCGAGGCTGACGTTCATCGGCCAGGTGCATACAACCAACTTACTCAATTGCTTGAGGATTCAACTGTTGAAGTATATGGTGAGCCTGAAAATAAGAGTGCTGTTGAGATAGTTAAAAATGGTTTGAAGGCACATTCTTCGGCAGATTTAGTCATTATTGATACTGCAGGAAGACACAAATTGGACGAGGAACTAGTTGTCGAATTAGAACAAATTTCCGAAGTAGCAAACGCCAATGAAAGATTCCTTGTTATCGATGCACAGGTAGGTCAATCAGCGGGACCAGTTGCTGCTAATTTCCACGATTTAGCTGGAGTCACAGGTATTGTCATTACCAAATTAGACGGTACTGCTCGTGGTGGTGGAGCTCTTTCCGCTGTAGCTACAACTGGTGCGCCTGTGATGTATATCGGTACAGGTGAGAAAGTAAGCGACCTAGAAAAATTTGAATCTGATAGATTCATTTCTAGATTATTAGGAATGGGCGATATTAGGGGGCTGATCGATTTAGCTCCTGAAGATATGGATGAAGAAGAAGCAATGCGAATTACTCAGCGAATGATGTCTGGGCGTTTCACATTGAATGACATGTATTCACAGATGGAAATGATGTCAAAAGTTGGCACTATTGACAAATTACTCTCATTCCTACCATCAGGTATGTTTGGTGGCATGGGTGCGATGGGTAAGAATCAGAAAGAAGCCATGCAGGGTAATTTGGATCGTTATCGAGTGATAATGGATTCAATGACCAATTTCGAAAAGGACGAGCCTGCCAAAATAAAAGCTGAGCGTATCAGAAGAATAGCTAGAGGCTCTGGTGTTAAGGAAAAAGATGTTCGTGAATTAATCGGTCAGTGGAATCGTTCTCGCAAAATGATGAAAGGAATGAGCGGTAATCGTAAGATGAACAAGCAAATGAAGAGAATGATGAAGGATTCTGAAATGGATTTCGATGGACTCGAAATGTGATCAGTAAGTCTTTGCCAAAAGTACTCTTCTATTGGTTGGCTTACCCGACATGAAGCAGGTTCTTTCTTCTGCGTATGGCTCTGTAGCATCTCCAAGGAATGACAATCCAGTTGTCCTTTCTATAGTTTCAGCATGTGAGTCTGTTCCGTCGAAAGCCATCTCGTAAATTTTCCCGTCTTCGACATCATCTAAGCTGGTTAATGGGACAACAACGTTAGCAGTATGTTGGTCTGCTCTTGTTCGTAATTCATCTGCAATTTCAGATAGAACTCTCTTACATTCATTTGCTATATCTGGTAGTGGCAGTGGTTCTTTTCCACCAGTCCTTCTAGCAGCAAAAGCACTATCATTCTCAATGTCCCTAGGTCCAATATCCAATCTCAACGGAACACCCTTTATCTCCCAGTCAAAATATTTCTGTCCTGCATGAATATCTCTTGAATCAACTTTCACTCTTAATCCTGCACTTTTCAAAATGTCTGCAACCTCATTAGCCTTAGCAACAGTATCGACATCAGAGTTTTTACGAATCATTGGACAAATTACTACTTGGAATGGAGCAATAGATGGAGGCATGATTAATCCATTATCATCTCCATGCATTCCAACAACCGCACCTAATAGCCTCTCAGACATACCATATGTCGTTTGATGGCAGTGTTGTTGTTGCGCATCTAGATTTTCATAAGTCAAATCAAATGCTTTTGCCCATTGATCTCTGTAATGATGACAAGATGCAACTTGTAAAGTTCTACCATTAGGCATAATTGCGTCAATTCCAATAGTATACCATGCTCCTGGGAATGTGTCCCAAACNGGTCTCTTGGCTTTGATTACAGGTAAACATAATTCATGCATTAGATTGTCTACAATTTCCAAATCTTGTCCGATTTGGCGTGTTGCACATTCTTCATCAGCATGTGCTGTGTGTGCTTCAAAGAAGTGTATTTCTCTAACTCGAATGAATGATCGAGTTTGTTTAGTCTCATATCTGAATGTGTTTACCATTTGGTATACTTTCAGAGGCAAATCTTTGTGTGATCTTACCCATAATGGGAACATTGTATACATCGCAGTCTCACTAGTAGGCCGCAAAAACATAGGTATGTCCAGTTTATTTTCACCAGCGTGTTTTACCCAGTAAACTTCTTTCTTGAAACCACCCTCTTCATCTTCATCTCGAAGGTCATCAGGATCAACACCTTCTTCTCGAGCTCTTTTCAATCGAGCAACAAGAGCATTTTCTTTTTCGAGAAGATTTTCTGGAATCAATAATGGAAAATTGACTTCCTCATGATCGGTACGCTCCATTTCAGAGTGAGTTAATGAATCGATCAACTTCATGGTGCGCCATCCATATGGTCTCCATACATCCATTCCCTTAATCGGATATCTCTTGTCAACCAACTCTGATGCTTCGACAATAAATGGATACCAAGAGTTGAAGTCATCAACTTTTGAAGGTATTCCGCGCTTTGCCTTACCTTTGCCCATGTTAATCAACTCTAGAGCTACTCATCAAATTGCCGTATTACTTACGGCGGAATGCAATAATGGTGACAATTATGCTACATGCCACAGCTACATAATCTGGAATGCCGAGTACAGGGTAAGCTTCGGACCATCCCATTTCATTATTAATATTATGAATTCCAGCCCAATTGATTCGCGTACCCTCTCCTCCATTTAGGAAACCGAATGCACCGAATATGTTAGCAATCGCTGTTATCAGAGATAGAATTCCAAAGGCCTTGAGTTTCCCTCCTCCGCTTTTAGTTGCAACCTGCTCTGGTATAGATGGTAGTTCTGGCATTGGCAATGGCGCAGGAGGTGCTGCTCCAGGAACAACTTCAACCATTGAATCGTGCGATGTAACTGCTGTAATTACTTCAACTTCAGGCAAGTTTGGATCTTGACTTTCTTTAGTAGGAGTTATTGGTTCAATATTTAGTCCAAAAATTCTCTCAGCTAAGCTAGCTAATATCGGGTCAGCAGCAATTTCAGCCTCGTCAATATCCCCATCGAGAAGGCGTTTTACTTTGTCCTCATGACTAGCCATAAGTATCCCCTCGTAACTGATGTGTGCAGGTGCTCATTATCAACAGTTCGCTTCAAGCGTTACCTGCAGCTTCGACTTCAGCCCAATCTTTCATGAACCCTGCTAGTCCTTTGTCTGTCAGTGGGTGAGCCATTAATTGTCTGAAGATTTTTGTTGGCATAGTAACGGTATGGGCGCCTAATTGCATACAAGCCAAAACGTGTGTTGGGTGACGAATTGAGGCTGCTAATACCTTTGTATCAACATCGTAATTGTCCCATGTTGCCATTATTTCTGCGATTAATGTCATACCATCTGATCCAGTATCATCTATTCGGCCGATAAATGGAGAAACGTATGTTGCTCCTGCTTTAGCAGCCATCAATGCTTGTGATGCAGAGAAAATCAATGTGACATTTGTTTTGATCCCTTCTTCTGTTAATATTTTAGTTGCAGCTAAACCTTCAGGTGTGCAAGGAATTTTAATAATCACGTTTTCAGGCAACTCAGCCTTTAATGCCCGACCTTGTTCAACCATTCCAGGGGTATCCATTGCAGTTACTTCGGCAGAAATAGGGCCATCACAAATAGATGCTATCTCTGCAACTACAGTCTTGAAATCTCTTCCACTCTTCTTAATCAAGGAAGGATTTGTGGTTACTCCATCGAGTATTCCCCATGAGGCGATTTCTCGAATTTCATCAACATCAGCGGTGTCTAGAAAGAACTCCATGATAGGGTGCCGGTGAAGGAGGTGCTTCAAGCCTTCCTCGCGATTGCTCTCTTCGCGGCTTCACAAATGTGATGTGATTTTAAGCCCATCATTTCCAACATTTCTTCAGAGCCAGCGGATTCTCCGAATCTATCTGGAACACCAATTTTCTCCATTGGTACAGGGTTTGATGAAACCAAATATTCAGCCACAGCTCCTCCTAATCCTCCAATTATCGAATGATCTTCTGCTGTAACTATCGCTCCACAATTTTGTGCGACTGAATCGATTAAATCAGTGTCGAGTGGTTTGATTGTATGCATATCGATAACCGTTGCATTAATTCCCTCTGATCTAAGTGATTCGGCAGCATCCATTGCTTCATGAACTAACACGCCACATGCAATTATTGCAACATCTTCGCCAGAGCAAATTGTAACACCCTTGCCGATTTCTATTTGGTCTTCCTTTCCATCATACAGTACAGGTGTTTTGTTTCTAGCAGTTCTCATGTAGGATGGTTTTCCTAATTCTGGTAATTGCATTGTAAGAGCTTTTGTGGAAACATCATCACATGGATGCATAACTACGACATTAGGCAATGTCCGATATATTGCTAAATCTTCGATAGATTGTGCACTTGATCCATCAGTTCCAGTATGCGTTCCTCCGTGAGAACCACATAGGTGAACAGGCAAATTTGGACGGGCAACTCCATTCCTCATTTGTTCAAACGCACGCTCAGTAAATATTGCGAAAGTACTAGCAAATGGAATATATCCACTTGAAGCCAATCCGGCTCCAACTAGCAACATGTTTTGCTCACCGATGCCGCAAGAAACAGTTCGTTCTGGATGTGCTTTTCTAAAATGAAGCGATTTTGTTGATTTACCCAAGTCGGCTTCTAGAACTACTACTTTCGGATTATCTGCCAATGCCAATAGTGCATCTCCGTAACCGTCCCTTGTTGCTGCCATTCGACTCATGCTTTCACCCCAAGTTCACTAAGTGCTAATTGCAATTGTTCATCAGATGGTGCAGCACCATGGAAGGCTGGATTATTTTCCATGAATGAAACACCCTTTCCTTTGACAGTCTTCGCAACTACAACAGCTGGTTTATCGGTAATTGAGTCCATCCATTCTAATGAACGAACAATTTCCTCCATGTTGTGACCATCAATCACTTTGACGGCCCAACCAAATGAATTCCATTTAGCAGGAATGTCGAACATGCGCATCTGTGCTTCACAGAAATCATCATTTTGAATTCCATTGCAATCGATGAACAATTTCAAATTACCAAGTTCATGGTGTGCTGCCGCCATTGCAGCTTCCCAAATACTTCCTTCTTGGATTTCTCCATCGCCAACCATGACGTATGCATTCCTATCTGATCCATCAATTCTAGCAGCTACTGCACAACCCATACCAAATGAGAGTCCCATTCCTAGGCTACCTGCAGAAAAATCAACACCTGGGCACCACTTCATGTCTACGTGACCTTGGCAAACTCCACCTTTGACGCGATAAGACTTCAGGTCTTCATGTGTAATGAATCCCATTTCAGCTAAAACAGCATACATTCCCGGGGAAGCATGACCCTTCGAAAGTATGAATCTATCACGGTCTTCCCAGTTCGGATCATCAGGGCGTGCTCGAAGACGACTTCCATATAATGCACATAGAATATCTATTTCAGAAAGCGAACCACCAGGGTGACCTGCCTGTGCTCTGTGAGTCATCTTACAAATTTCGACTCTACATTTTCTTGCCATTTCCTCTAATTCAGGGATGCTCATTCCTGCCAAAATAACCGCTTCCGGAATGCTGGCCTATGACTATGGCCTTTGATGGTTGTGTTCAAGAATTAAGTGATTTGATTAACTCTTCCTATCAGATTGATTAGAGAAATCAGGCACAGGTGGTAGCTTGAAAACACCTCGTAAACGCTTTGCTGCATCAGATAGAACGTACATTAAATCACCAAATAAATTTCCTTTTTTCGGTAATGACCTTGCAGTAATCAGTATGAATACCAATACGAACCATCCAAAGAATATTACTGAGAACCAATAATCAAGGACACCTCCTCCAAACCAATCTTCAGGTAGTATTCCGAGTCCTTTCCATTTCTGGTCTGCAACGATGAATACAGCCAATAATACACCCATTAATGACTCTCCTGCGATGAAACCTGCACCAATTAATACACCTTTGTCTTGAACCTCTTTGACTGCTGCTTTTGCAGCGGTTGATGGTTTACCTTCTAAAGATCCATCTATTCTTAGGCGTGCGCTTGACAATAATACATGGGAGATGATGCCTCCTACAATAATTGGAACAGATAAGTAGAGGGGCAAATATATTCCAATTGCCACACTCATAACTGGCATCTTTAACCTAATCAAAATCACAGCAATTATTGCTCCTAACAATACCATAGGGGAATTTAGTGCTCCACCGAATGCTCCTTCCACGATAGCCCCAATCAATTCGGCCTGAGGTGCCAAAAGTGCATCTTCACAAACTGTAGAACCTGCCCCTTCAGCATCATAACAAGCCGACTGAGTAATGTAGAATGCTTTGTGTAAAATTGACAGAACTGGACCTATTACAATCGCCCCGACAACAATTCCAATAATTTCTGCGGTTTGTTGCTTCCATGGTGTGGCTCCAACCATGTGTCCTGTTTTCAAGTCCTGCATTACGTCACCTGCTATCGCAGCCGATGTAGCTACAATTGCTGCGATGAACATAGTTGCAATCATCATGTCTGTCTCACTCATGCCCATTATTAGTCCGCCAAATACCCAAACTAATCCGATTGTGAAAAGTAGTGTAGCAATCGTCATCCCTGAAACTGGTGAATTTGAAGAGCCAACAACTCCTGCAATATATCCTGCTACTGCAGCAAAGAAGAATGATACGAGTGCTAAGAATAACGCTCCTACTAATGCCATTCCAATATTTCCTGTAGCGTACCAATAGAAGAAGAAAGTAAGAATTACCAAAACTCCACAGAATAAAATCACTTTATCTAGTGGTAAATCTCTTTCAGTACGTAGTACATTTTCATTTCCAGATTTACTAGCCTTGAAAGATTTCATTAGACCTTGTGCAATAGTTTTTCTCATTGACCATAGAGTGTAAACTCCTCCTACGACCATTGCTCCAACTCCTGCAAATCGTATTTGCTCCGACCAAACGGTTGTATAATCATAAATGTCAATACCACCGAATCCAATTCCTTTGTTGCTGCCCGAATCAGGGAATCCATTGATCAATCCATAGATTGGAACCAATACTGCAAAGCCAATTATTCCTCCTAAGAAGATAAATGAAGCAATTCTTAACCCAACAATGAATCCAACTGATAGTAATGCTAGAGATAATTCACTGCCGGCATAGAACCTTGTCCCTGCTAATTCTGCTACACCTTGGACTTTCTCATGTGTAACTTTGAATGCTTTAACCATCCATCCATATGTTGCTCCAATTAGGAGAGCATAGATAATTGCAATCAACCCAGATCCACCTTTTTCTCCTGCAACTAGGACTTCCCGACAAGCTACACCTTCCGGGTAAGGCAATGCTTCTTCAACAATGAACAGCCTTCGAAGAGCTATTGTAAACATAGTACCTAATAGTCCACCCAATATTGCGATCAGAAATGTATCTACCCAGTTTATGTCATTCCATAATCCAATTACCAAAAGGGCTGGAACAGTAAAAATGACTCCTGCTGCTAATGATTCACCAGCACTAGCCATTGTTTGTACCGAATTATTTTCGAGAATTGTAACATCTTTGAATTTGAAACCTCTGAGTATTAGCATACTCATTACTGCAGCAGGGATTGATGCAGAAACTGTCATTCCTATGTATAGACCTAGGTATGCATTGGCAGCAGTCATTAATCCACCAAGCAATACACCGATGATTATGACTCTAGAAGTTAATTCCTTGATGTTTTTATCTGCGGGAATCCAAGGCTCACCTTCACCCGACATAATACTCGGACATGCAATCGCCTTGTGAAATAATCGGCTATTTTGATTTGGGAAACCCACCCGTATAATCATAAGTCCTTGTAGTACCGGACAATAAGAGCAGTCTCCTTGGTGGTAACATGTCTGAGAACTTGTGGCATACAAAAAGTGGGGAAGATGCACTGCTTGAATTAGATACGCCACTGGGTGGCCTGACTTCTGATGAAGCGACTGCCAGGCAACAGAAATACGGACTGAATAAGTTGCGAGAGCCTGAAAAAACCTCAGCAATTCTTCGATTCTTATCACAGTATCATGATCCTCTTAACTATCTGTTAATCGGAGCGGGATTACTTGCTTTAGCAACCCATCCTGACCAACCTGGGGATGCTATCTTTATCGGTTTGGTTTTAACCGCAAATGCATTCTTTGGATTTTGGCAAGAAAATAAGGCTGAACAGGAAATGGGTGCGCTAAAACAGATGACAGTTTCACGATGTGTCGTCTGCAGAGATGGCATGGAGATGGAAATCAGTACAACAGAATTAGTTCCTGGTGATATTGTAAAAATTGAGGAGGGGCTGAATGTTCCTGCTGATTTGAGAGTAAATGAATCTTGGCAGTGTAAGGTCGACGAATCAGCATTAACTGGAGAATCAATGCCAACAAAGGTAGTTACAGATCCATTACCTCCAGAAACACTCCTTGCAGATAGAAGAAATATGTTGTACATGGGAACTACTATCTCTACAGGTAGAGCGGTAGGTGTTGTAACTGCAACTGGTATGAGTACCGAACTTGGTAAAATCGCTAGTGACATTGCAGAAGCCGAGACACCTAAAACACCACTAGAACATAAACTTGAGTCTTTAGGAAAGTTCCTTGGTTTTATTGCACTAATAGTGGCTGCATTGATCGTTTCTATCGAGTTGATAGTAACTTATGTTGGTGGTGGAGACCTTTGGGATGCTGCTAAAGAACAGTTGCTAGTAGCGATTGCAATATTCGTGGCTATTGTTCCTGAAGGCCTTCCTATTATTTTGGTTACTACATTAGCCATTGGGATGCGTAACATGGCGCGTCACAAAGCAATCATTCGTCGTATGAAGGCAGTAGAGACTTTGGGTTCGACTACAGTTATTTGTACTGATAAAACAGGTACTTTAACGAAAAACCAAATGACAGTCAGAGAATTAATGCTTCCAGACAATACATTTGGAATTAGTGGAGAGGGCTTCCTTCCCGTAGGTAAATTGATGCTATCAAATAAGGAATTAAGCGATGAAAAAATGTCTAATTTACAGAGAGATTTAGGATTCAGATTAGCTGCATCCTGTCTTTCTCTTTGTCATAATTCACAAATCGCCGAAGTCGATGGTCAATGGTCTGCTATTGGAGATCCAACTGACAGTGCATGTGCGGTTTTGGGTTACAAGATAAATGGGGATGTAGCGAAATTCGCACAACGCCATCCTCGTAAACATGAATTCTTCTTCAATACTGACAGAAAGAGAATGTCGGTCATTCATGAATATGAAGGAGAAGATTGGGTTTTCTCCAAAGGTGGAGCCGGAGGATACAAGAAATTAGTAAAGTGGAAAGTGTCTAATGGGGAGATAGTCCCTATCGAAGAGGGCGATATTTTAGCAGCAACTAATGCTAATCGAGACATGGCTAGCAAAGCAATGCGTGTAATCGCTCTTTGTGCTAGGCGAGTTGAAGATGGCGAAGATACAACCAATATGGAAACCATTGAGGATAATTTGATTTTCCTTGGAATGGTTGGCATTATGGATCCTCCACGCGCAGAAGTGTATGATGCTATCAAGAGGTGTCAGAAAGCTGGAATCCATGTTAAGATGATTACAGGCGATCAGCACATGACTGCACAATCAATAGGTGAAGATTTGAACATCACTAAACCTCACATCGATGCTATCGGCGGCGATCGATTAGAGGAATTAGATGATGAAGCAATGCGTGATGTTGTAGGAGGCACTGCAATTTTCAGTCGTGTAACTCCTGAACAGAAAATGCGAATTGTAACCGCTCTCCAAGACGAAGGAGAAGTTGTTGCTATGACTGGAGATGGTGTGAATGACGCTCCAGCATTATCTCGAGCTAATATTGGTATCTCCATGGGTATCGCTGGAACAGATGTTGCTAAAGATGCATCAGACATGGTTCTGCAAGACGATAACTTTGCAAATATAGTCAACGCAGTTGAAGAAGGTCGGAAGATCTACGCTAATATTCGAAATTTCGTACGTTATCAAGTTTCGACTAATGTAGCAGCAGTTGCATTACTATTACTTGCCAATGTTGCATTTGGTATGCCATTGCCTCTAACTGCAACCCAAATTCTTGTGATTAATATCCTGATGGATGGTCCACCCGCTGTCGCCCTTGGAGTGGAAAGAATGCATTCTAATGTCATGGATAGGCCACCTAGGGCAGTGGATGAATCATTACCGAATCTGATGGATTTGTCCTTGATTTTCTACTTAGGTGCTGTAATGGTCACAGGAACTCTAATCGTTTACTACTTGGCATTGAGTCATGGAACTGAGGAATATGCTAGGACTATGTGTTTCAGCGTGTTTATCCTATTCCAGCTATTCAATGTCATGAATTGCCGAAGCAGTGAAGACAGTGTATTCAAACTGGGTCTCTTCTCTAATAGAGCAATCTATCTTGCGATATTCTTCTCTAGCGCGCTATTATTCGTAGCTGTTCAAGGAGCAGAATGGACTATACCGTTTACTACATTCAACGTTGGTGAATTATTATCGACAACACCACTGGAAAGATCAGATTGGTTCGTAATAATATTAGTATCAAGTATTGTATTCATGGTCGAAGAATTCCGTAAATTATTGCAATCAACAGGTGTATTCAAAGTGAGGACTAGTCGACGCACTTGAGAGGGTTGGTTTCAATAATAACCGTCGCTGCGACAAAATCATGGCAGCAGGTGAGTCAGAGCATTGGAGGAGCAATCTATCCAATCTTTTGTCCACACAACAATGGCCAGAAGATTTCAAACCAATCGTTACAAAATTGTCAAATGGAGAAAGACTTTCAAAATCTGATGGTAGATTTCTTTTCAATACTAGCGACTTAGATTCACTAGGTCAAATTGCATATTTTTCTAAGATGGCTCGATATGAGGACCAAGTATTTTTCAATGTAAATGTACACATAAATCAGACCAACATCTGTACATTGGCTTGCAGGTTCTGTGCATTCAGAAGAGGACGTAGGGCTGATGATGCTTATGCCATGGAGATCGAGGAATATGTTTCTGATTTGCGTAATTATGCAGATCATGTTGATGAAGTACATTCAGTTGGAGGATTACACCCTGAATGGAATGTTGAACATTACTCGAAATTATTTACTCGTGTGAAAGAACAGTTTCCCAATATACACATAAAGGCATTAACTGCTGTTGAAATCAAACACATCTCCAAACTCTCAAGTCTTTCTGTCAGAGAGACCCTCCAGAAATTGAAAGACGCTGGTTTAGGATCTTTACCTGGCGGGGGTGCAGAAATACTTGATGACGAAGTTCGTGCAATTATCTGTAGAGGAAAGGAGTCATCCGAGGAATATTTAGAAATCCATCAAACCGCTCATGAATTGGGCATTCCTACAAATTGTACGATGCTATTTGGCACCATAGAAAATATCGACCAACGTTTAGATCACTTGATTAAGCTCAGGGAGTTACAATCAATAACATCAGGATTCCAATGTTTTGTCCCCTACCCATTCCTTCCTGATGATTCACGATTACCCGAAGCACAATTGGCTACAGGTACTGAAATACTCAGAGTAATTGCGGTTTCGAGACTAATGCTTGACAATATACCTCACATCAAAGCCTACCGGATGAATATTGGAGATGAAGTAGCTGAATTAGCACTGCAGTATGGTGCTGATGATATAGATGGAACTGTACAAAAGGAATCAATTATGCATCTTGCAGGTTCAAATGCTCCTTTAGATCACGGTAAAGCTCAGTTGGCTAAATTGGTGATTAATTCAGGCTCTAAGCCAGTCCAAAGAAATACCATTTACACATCGTTTGAAGAATACATACTACCAAAAGTACCTGCAGTCCAACGCCTTCGTATGGCGGCGGGTGATTAGATGTCTTGGGAGAGGACAATTGGACGTGTTTCATTCATTAATTGTGAGCCATTATTCCATGGTTTAGACGATTCATGGAATGTTTTACCAGCGCCACCTTCATGGTTAACAGGTCATTTGATTCGTAGGGATTGCATAATGGCTCCCATTCCTGCAGCTGATTATGCAAAATATTCAGATGACTTAGTCTTGATTCCGGATTTGGCAATTTCTAGTCGTGGAGAAGTTGGTAGTGTTCTATTATTTGGTTCGGCAAATATTGAATCGATGTCTCGTATCGCACTTCCATCAGATTCGGCATCTTCTGTTGCCCTGTTGCAATACTTGATTTCACAAAAGGGTCTAAGTCCGAAGTATGTTGAAATGGGACCAGATCTCGAAGGAATGCTCAAAGAATGCGACGGCTGTCTGCTAATTGGTGACCGCGCTCTAGAAGGTGCCCGAGCACATCCTGAATTAGTAAAAATGGATTTAGGTTTAGAGTGGAATAAAGTTAGTGGTCATCCAATGGTATTCGGTGTTTTTGCTGCAAGAAGGGATTCTGATATGTCATTGGTGAAATCTGCATATCAAGCACTTATATCCCGATTAGAATCATTTGAGTTAGAGAATTCTGTACGTAATGAAGTTATTCAAGTTAGTAGTAAAAAGTCATCTCAGAGCGTTTCCCGATTGGAACGATATTTTGGTGAAGTAATCAATCGAATGAATTCTGGCGATATGGATGGCCTGAAATTATTTTTAAAAACCGCTTGTAAAATGGAAAACCAGATTTTAATGGCTTGGGACTAATCCTCAGATAAGAAATCTGACACCAGACTATCTTGCAATTGCTTTTCATCTATCTTATCTAGCTTTGGAGTTTTGCCTTTTCTTCTAACAGGCTTTCGTTTCTTTTTCTTCTTATCTGAATCAGTATTCATATTTTCTTCTTTATTTTCTTCTATATTTTCTTCTCCAGAAGAATCTCCATCTTCGTGTATGGATTCCTTTTTAGCAGACTTAACTTTACGAGTTTTGATTTCATTGTCAATTACTTTGACAACCTTTTTCTTGATTGGAACATCACCTTGCTGTTTAGCAGTTTTGACCTTTCTTCTCTTCACTACTATCTCTTCTTTTGCATTGTCAACACGGACAGACTTCCTCTTAACAGGAACCGTTTCCACATCAATATCATCCAGTCGTTTTCGTTTTGAAACAACTTCATTTTTTTGTTTAATTTTGCTACTTCTAACTTTCTTGGTAGACAGTGTTTTTACTTCAAGGGATGTTGAATACATTTTTCTTTTCGTGACTTCCGTTTCAGCATCAGTTTCATCATCAAAATACTGCTCTTCATCCTCTATTTCATCATATTCCGAATCATCATAATCATCTTCTAATGTGCTTTCATCTTCATCATAGTCAACATCATCTTCCTGTATGGTTTCATCCAAATCAAATTGAATTTTATTATCTCTTCTAATTAGAAACAAGACTCCCATTGCTATTATTCCAATATAGAATACGATGGCAATAGGATGATATGCCCAATCAAGAGTTTTGTCGATCAATGTTTGTTCTGCAACCTTCTTTTCTTCTATTGTTACAGGAGCTAAAACGTCATCATTCCACCAAAGTGGGATTTCTGATTTTTCAACATTTTCCCCTGTGAATGAAAATGATATAGGGTAAGATGGAGCTACCCACGATATTGATCCCTTGGTGGGTGGGAAATAATCTGGCAAGGATATCTCAACAGGCAAAACTATTCCAATAGCATAACTAAATTTAATCTCAATCGAAAACGAAATTTGCGTGAAGTAATCTTTGGCTTGAACTAATTCCATGCCTGAATTAACGAAACAATTTACTTCTGCAGATCCTAATTCACCATTTGATAACATTATTGAGTCGTTCCAAAATTCAATAATTTCTTCGTGATTTATGTTTGCGCAAATTGAATCTTCAAACAAAGTGACTTCTTGTGAAGTCAATGCTTTGTCTGCCCCAGTAGATATGCGGCTAAGATTTCTAATATTACTCGATATCTCTGTTGGCAATGTAATTGTATCAGTTATGGTGAAGTCATCGCCAATGTTGAAATTTATACTACGAATTTTGGACAAATCTGGATATTTTGAGCATAGTACATCTTCTGGAGCATCACAACCTACAATGTCATCATCAGAATCAATAATGCCGTCTCCGTCATCATCATTGTCTATTACATCAGGTAACATGTCCCCATCTAAATCGGCGCCAGGTTCTCCATAACCATCAGGTATGTATTGTTTGAGATATACTGCGATTTGACCAGCACCGCCTGCCACATATATTTCATTCAATTTACTGTACTCGTCCTCAACTATTTCCAAATCAAGAATCTTATGAAAAACTTCAGTTCTCTTTTCTTCAGTAAATGTGTCATAATCGTATGTCACTAGTCCTCTGAATTCATCGGATACAACAGCAACATGAATTTTGTTTCCTGAATTAGAGAATAAAACTTTGACAGCACCAGGAATGTTCATTGCATTTTTTACAGAACCCTCAATCGTAGTAGATTTGATGTTTCCATTCTCACCCAATAGTAAAATGTCCTCATTATTAGGTGCAAACATACAATCAATTAATCCCTCTCCAAATTCTCTAGAATCTCCATTTATCGCATTTTCCCAAAACAAAAACCTTCCAAGTTTGTCTCCCGTTAACACGATATCTTCATCTGAATAATCAATGCATGTCACTTCTGTATTATGAGCTCCAGACAGTGTGTCAGTGACGGAAAGATCACTCTTCCTGTACAGTTTTACATTTTTCTCACCGCTTTGAATAGCTAGGTTTTGACCATCATTACTCCATGATATATCTCTCGAAAGATCATTGGATATTGCACCAATCGGCATTAGCGAAAGAGATTCAACATCTATCATTTTCACATTCTCGTCATCTTCCGGTGTCGAATCCTTATTTATTGCTAAGAATCTTCCATCAGGAGAGAATTCCAGGGCTGATACTCGCTCCATTTCAAAACTGGTAATTTGTGTAAGATTTGATAGATCGAATAAGAATAGCTTGTCATCATGAACGGATGCTATTATAGTATTGTTAGCATTTATTGCGACTAAATTTCCATCTTCAGCATTATTGTTTGACCATGTAGAATCCATGTATGTTAATCCCGAAGAAGTACTGGCTGTTGTTGGAGATACGATTAGAAAAATACCTAAACAAGCGAGAGCAATCCGCAACTTAGATTCTCCCGCCATGAACCTAGTAGGTACATTAGACTTGAATATATGACGGCGGTTTTTGATACATTATGCCCATAATTGGACTGTTTGGTATTACTCAAAACATTAGAGTTATTCAAAATCACTCCATTGTATTATATTCGATATTGTTTAACCATGTTCAATTCTACTAGGTTTGATACCACTATTGAAAAACCCCTTTCTTTTGGATGTATCATGGACGGTGCGGTATCGATATCAGATGCTGTAACATTGGATATCGGTGGAATGACCTGTACATCGTGTGAAGAAACTGTTAGGAACGCATTGTTGTCCATTAACGGTGTTTCCAAAGCAGATGTTTCTCATGAATCTTCTTCCGCAGTAATTACTTGTAAAGATGTTAATCGCGATACACTTTCAAACGCAGTTCGCTCAACCGGCTACACTGTTGATGGATTAGGAATTGAATTTAACTGGTCTGATAAGTCTGTTTGGAAAACATCCGCTTACAACACTATGTGGTGTCTAATCGGCTGTTCTATTGGCGATTTCGGAACTATTGCAGCTTTCCAATTCATATTCACTGAATCGGGGTGGTCGACTATGAGTATCATGATTCTTGCAATGATCAACGGCCTGTTGACATCTATCGCATTGGAAACAATAATTCTGACGAAACAAGTCGGCCTCTGGGAGGGTTTCAAAGTCGCAATCGGAATGTCCCTCATTTCTATGATTTCAATGGAGGCAGCTATGAATTTAGTTGATTATCTCTTAACAGGTGGTGCAATTCTGACATGGTGGGTGATCCCAATTATGCTTATTGCAGGCTTTATTACTCCATGGCCTTACAATTATTGGAGATTGAAGAAATACGGCAAGGCTTGCCACTGAGGATGATTTTATGGACACAATATTACCGCAAGACGATAATGGAAACTTGATTGTTAGAATCGGCCATTCGCCGGACCCGGACGATGCTTTCATGTTTCACGCTATGACAACTAACGCTTTCGCTACACCTGGATATAATTTCGTTCATGAATTACAGGATATTGAAACTTTAAATCATCGTGCAATGAAAAAGGAACTAGAAGTTTCTGCAGTTAGTATTCACGCATTTCCAGATATTGCAGATGATTATGCTTTGATGAACTGTGGTGCCTCAATGGGTGAAGGTTATGGGCCTATGATCGTATCAAAAGCGGGTGTTTCTATGGCTGAAGCAAAAGCCAATCCAATTGCAGTACCTGGCTTCAAAACAAGTGCATACATGGGAATAAGATTGTGCTGGGGAGATCTACAATATGAAGTGGTACCATTTGACGAAATAATCCCGCGGATTCTTGATGGGACTTACAAATCAGGTCTAATCATTCATGAGGGCCAATTGACATATACTCAACATAATCTTGATGTTTTGGTAAACTTAGGTGTATGGTGGAATGAAAAGACCGGAGGTTTGCCTATGCCATTGGGTGGAAACGTTGTCCGTAGGGATTTAGGTGAAAAAGTCATGAATGATGTCACAATGTATACTAAAATGAGTATTGAACATTCAATAAAAAACCCGGATGTTGCTCTTGAGTTTGCCAAGAAATGGGGTCGTGGAATCGATGATGAAACCAATCGTGAATTCGTAACAATGTATGTCAACGATAGAACAATCGACTATGAATCAGAAGGTAGAGAATCTATTCGCCTATTCCTAAAAGAAGGGCAAAAAATCGGTCTAATCGACCCTGATTTCGATGTCGACGGTTTACAATTCATTGGTGTTCCAGAGTCGTGATTTCATGGAGTCTTCCGATCGCATCCCTGGTGTTTCTCAATACGGATCAGT
>QQSA01000102.1:10333-18794 GCA_003602535.1 Candidatus Poseidoniales archaeon | reverse complement strand
TCCAAATTTCCATTATTTGCAAAATTGACATCAATTGTCTCTTCGACACCAGGGGTCACTGAAATTGAATTCAGAGAAATAATCTCCAAATGGTGATCTGCAGTAATATTTGCAATTATCTCGGCTGAAAGATTTAGCCCTCCAACTGCTTCAACCCAAAGTGTCAATTTGTGCACATCATCAGCACTAGCATCTGAATCGGGAGTAAGTCTAATTTTCATTGCTTCAACCACTCCAGGAGCAATAACCGTCTCTTCTGGTGATTCAAGTGAGAAATCTACGCTATTTGCGGCTGCATCATCTAACCAGATTTTGAAAGTCGTTGCTACATTCCCGGTGTTATTGATGTAAACACGGGTAGAGGGATTCTCATAAGGGGATAAATCAATGATGTGAGTAGTAGGTTCTAATTCGAAACTAATTGACTCTTCAACTCTAATCAATATAGTATTCAGAGAGAGTAACTCGCCTGTATCACGATTTTCAACTCTGATAGTTAGAGGCTGTAGAGTATCGGCAGGTGCTTGTGGATCTGTAGTTACACTAAGCACAACATCAGCGACATGATCTTGACCAGGATTAGGATGGTCTGCCATTGCAGGTGCTAAATTTTCGACTAAAGTAGATCCTGCTGCGCTGGAAGTATCCAGAGTTGCAGACCATAATTCAGGCAAATCATCCACGATTACCAATCTGTATGAAGAAAAATCATTACCAGTATTTGCTAATCCTATCGGGAAATCTTTTTCATTGCCAACATCTGCTTCTAATGTACTTTCAGAAATAATTTCACCATCTATAATGCTAGGGATAACTACTGTGATATTTCTAGTAACGCTACTAGCAAGTACCCCATTAGCCTGTTGCAATGCAGTAAGAACAGGAGTTGCTGTTACTGGAACAACCAACTCTCCTGCCATAGGCAACTCATCTGAAGGACCATCGATTGCTAACCATGATTGGAAAATATCTCCGACTTCAAGTCCAGACACACTATCGGGAGTTATGTCTTGAGTCCATCTTGCTGCTTCACTGAGTCCTCCTTCCGAACTACTAGAATTGAAAACTGGAGTCCCAACGGTAATATCTGCATCAACACCACCTGTAACCGCACTACCAAGGTTATGTCGAACTTCTACTGACAAAGATAGAATTTTATCAATTCCGCCAGAACCATTTGCATCCTCAACCTCTTGTTCTGAAAGTACTACCAAGTCAGTTTCTGGCCCTGGGTCAACTGCGATTACAGCTCTAACTACTATCTGCGCCGAATCTAAAGCAGGTATTCCTCCACTGGTTGGAGTTGCGGAAAGCCAAGTGAACAGGCTATCTCCTGCCGAATTACGTTCACCTGCATCAAGCGGAGAGGAAATAGGTGCGGGCGTAACCTGTACAAATACTGAAACTGTGGCTCCAACTTGTACCATATCAGTAGTTGTGCCTGAAGAAGTAGATACAACCCAGTTCTTAGCAGAAGCAGAAAGTCCGTAATCGATGTTAAATGCAGTAGGTACATTACCAGAGTTAGTTATCTCGAACTCCAATGATGAGGTTTGAGCAGGAGTAACGGTTATTGGACCAGGATCAACTGCGTTTACAGTAGCCTGGTATTGATCGCCGACCATAACATGTGCAACGCTTCGAGCAATGTATGGATCGATTGAAGCGCTTGAAAGATTTAGATAGATATTCTCTAGAGTTGGTTTCACAGCATTAGAAGGCACGGTTACAGGCACACTTATGGTGGTTGATTCCGATGCCAATAAAGTAAGGACATTACCTTCTTGTGAATCATCATGCCATCCATTAGTAGAACCTAATTCAATAGTTAGATCGTCGGCACTACCGAGATTTGATACAATCCAAGTTAGAGAGGTTGTCGCTCCCGGTTCAATTGCTCTGTCGCCAGGAGCAGATACGTCGATTATGAAATCTGAAAAGGTGACTGTTTCCACATTGCGAACCACAGTTGAACTCCACGAATCGGTTCCATTGAATACAACTCTCGTCACCATTGTCCATGAACCTAGTAGTGATGAAGCATCAACGGAGGTTGAAAGAATGCCTCCAATAGAGGGGTTCAACAGATTACCTGGCTCTAAAATAAGAGTGTTAGACCAATAAGACATAGCATTTGTCGGATCACCTACATCGGTGAAGTTTATTTCGAATACTGCAGAAATATCCATGACACCCGTATTCCTTACAGTTGCGTCAAATGTATGAGTGGAATGATCTAAGCGGACATCAGTAAAGCCGCCTGAGGGCCCCGGTACCGTATCAGCAAGTACATTCCCACTGTTGAAAGCAGATACGTCGAATCCTAGTTCTCTATCATCATTGGAAGACTCGGAATCGGTCAGAGAAACGACTCTAGCGATCAAAGTCTGATCATCCCCTGACAGTGCAGTCCATTGGATTGGAATAGGGTTTGAAGAAGAACCAGCCTGTATATTGCTGATCTCGATAGAGGTGACCTGTGTCTCAGGCGAAGCAGGGGATGCTTTGTGAATCAAATTCAAAGTGACCGGCCCATCAGCAGTTCCTTGATTAGAAACTACGATTCGCACCGTATGTTCACCAGGACTCAATGTGTATTCTCCACCAACATCGATTGACCCTCCGGCTGATAATGTCAAAACCGTGACTGTGAAGTCAGGAGTGGCGCGCCCGCTTGTGGCATCAACTGGAATCATTGGCACGGCGACCTGCAACAGGAATACTGCTAAAATCGAGAAAGCGATTTTGCGATTAGACATCTGCCATGCCTCCTTTGAAAGCGTGTATCTGCACAGATTTTCCTTGGCGTGTCCAGGAAGCTAACAGTTGTTCCATCAACTGGTTGTGAACTTCGTCCCCGATGCCCAATCTCCTGCGTTCCTCCCACAGTAGTAATTGCTCGGCCTGAGTCAGAACTCCGTCTCGAAGATACAACTCAAGAGTTCGCCGATAGGAGTCTCTATCTGAGACAGCGTAAACAATCTCATCTCCCGGTAAAATATCTGCTCTATCCTGCAGGATATTTCCGAGGTTCAAGGCCTCCTCATAGGATAGATTTCTCCTGTCCAAATCGCTTTGGATATTAGAAGCGATTTCTTGAAGGGCGTAACGAGAATCTGCCTTGTGGATTTGCCGCATATACTTACGACATCTCCTAGACATACGGCTCGCTGCCATAGTTGTCGTCCTGTTCCGGCGGATTATAAGACAATCGATTACAGGGGGTCATTTGATGCACTATGCAGTAATAATTATTCATACTGCATAGACGGGCCACTGGTACAAAAAACCTAGCAGATTACTGCGATGAAAGGCTTGATTTGCTATCACTTTCTGGAAAAACCATGTCAGAAGCTATTACGCTGCAAATCGGCGACAAATCTCCAGTTTTCAAAGCATTAGACTCGAAAGGAAATACTCACGATTTAGAAGAAATTAACACGTCTGGAAAGAAAGTAATTTTGTACTTTTATCCACGAGATTCTACACCTGGATGCACCAAACAAGCTTGTGATTTTCGAGATGATTTAGCCCGCCTAGAATCTCATGGATACATGGTATTTGGAGTGTCCAAAGATTCCGTGAAAAGTCATGAGAAATTTATCAATAAACAGAACTTAAATTTCCCACTCTTGATGGATGAAGATGGATCTATTCATGAGCAATTTGGCACATGGAGGCTCAAGAAAAATTACGGCAGAGAATACATGGGTTGTGCAAGATCTACATTTGTAATAGATGAAAATGGCAACTTAGTATTTGCAAGATATAATGTCAAGGCCAAAGGTCATGTTGCTATGCTAATGCGAGAGTTGGGAATCGATGAGTGAACTCAACGGTCGCAAGATTGAGTTGTCAAATGGCGCTACCGCATGGTGGCCATGTATTGTTGCCAGCGACAATATCGGAAAGGGAACAAACATAGGAGCCCTATCACATATTGGTCGAGATGTAATAATTGGGCAATCCTGTAGAATCCAAGGCTCGGTCTATGTAGCAGACGGATGTATAATTGGCAACGATGTTTTCATCGGCCCTAACGCTACACTAACCAATGATAGACACCCCCCTTCTGGAGGAAGGTGGAAGCCTGTGATTGTCGAAGATAATGTTGTCATAGGTGCAAATTCAACAATCGTTGCTGGTGTTAAACTTGAAACCGGTTGTGTTATCGCTGCTGGCGCAGTGGTCACATCAGACATACCTTCCAATCAGGTATGGGGCGGCGTTCCGGCCAAACTACTGATGTTGCGTGAAGAATATGAAAAAAGGAGGGATTTGAATTAGTAAAATTGTGATAATCGATTTCCTGAAAAAATGTATTGATTATGCTGACTCATCTATTGAAAGAAAAAAGAAAAGAGGCGATGATGAAGAAATTATCTCTGAATGGAATGCATATAGGAATTATACTCAGTATGCTCTTGAAGAAATAGAAAAGGGAGACTTAGACCATTGGTTTACTCGACCTGAATCCAAAGCTGAAATGGAAATAGACATGGAAGAATTAGATCATGCTAGTAGGAGCCAATGGCTGGCTGCTGCTGCATCACCTCGTCCATTGGCCCTTGTTTCTACACGAAATGGTGAAAGAGAAAATCTAGCACCAATTACCAGCATATCAGTCGTATCGAATTCTCCACCATTGGTAATCATGTCATTATCGCAGAATAGAGATGGCGATAAGAGAGACACTTACCATAATCTCAAAGAAAATGGAGTCTGTGAATTACAGTTCCTTGCAGCCTCGCAAAAATCAGCAATCGATGCCGACCTTGCAGGTAAGTCGATTGAAGGAAGTGAATGGGAACTCCTAGACAGTGACGGCCCGATTCACCCACTTGCTGTTGTCGTAATGCGATGCAGATTGATTGAAGACAACCCATTGCCTGAAGGTGCTGTGGCTAGACTACTCACGCTAAGGGTTGAAAGTATGGTAGTTCCATCTTATCTCCCTCCAGAAGAAGGGTTATCGATTCTATGCCAACATGGGATGGACAGATTGACACCTAGCCCACAAGACTGGGGGCACATCGCAACACATCACAGAAGTTGATTCAAACCTTCTTGCAGTGAAGTTGTTGCTTTCCAAGAGAGAATCTCATTTGAGGAAACATCCGGCAAGCGTCTTTTACTATCGCCGTGATTTGGCCCTGAATGTACAATATCAACACCACGCCGATTTGAAATCTCTTTGGCTAGATCAAGCATCGTAATCTCAACTGTGGAACCAAGGTTGAATGCCATTCCCCCTAAACCATCCATATCATTGATGAGGAGTAGTCCTTGAATAACGTCGTCAATCCAGGTAAGACTTCGTGTTTGCATACCATCGCCATGAACCACTATTGGATTGGAATTCATCATCATTGAAACTACTTGTCCATTTTCATCACCATGTAATCTTGGACCATATACATTACATGGCCTCGCAATTCTAACATCCAATCCGTTTCTTACTTCAAATTGGCAAAGTATCTCTCCAATATATTTTGACGCACCGTAGGAATGGCGTTGGTGNAGATGTGCTGGAGGGAATAGACTATCTGAATCATTTGAAAGTGGCATTACCTCTTGCTCTCCAAACGATTCAGGCGAGGAATAGAAGACTAAACGACACCGATGCTCCTTAGCGTACAATAGGGCATTCCTAGTGCCGTTCACATTAACGTCTACAACCAGATCCGCCTCTTTATGGAATCGGCGTGTCCCATTTATCGCTGCCAAATGATGTATAACATCGGGAGAATGCTCTGAAAAAACCCGATTCCAATCATCTACAGAGCGAACATCTCCTTCAACGAAAATAGCGCCCTTCCCAATTTGACTAGCAGATCCTCTCGATAAATCATCGAAAACGATTACTTCATCTCCACGTTCAAGAAGTGAATCAACTAAATGCGAACCGAGGAAACCTGCGCCACCGGTTACAAGAACTAACATTCAATCACCAGACCGTTCTAATACCTCGAGAACAACTTCCCCAGATGATTTGGTAATTCTTACTAAATCACCATCGTTTACAGCCAAACAGGGATCTTGTTCAAATCCATGACTGTATGGGAGATTTAGCAAACTACATGCAGGTAAAGTGAGTGAACAAACATCCCGATTAACGATTGCTTTAGGTCCTTTGCCTGTGTAAATTAATCCCATCAAGACATACGGGGCAACAGTAGATCCAGAACCCTTTGGATAAATCAAAATTGTATCTTCAATAGCTCTGCCGTCCAATGGATGTCCTTTTTCTTCGACAACTCCAGTATCACGATTTACATAACCAAGGTAGGTTATTGCTACATCACTAACCATTGCTCTACCTTCTACTGTCCAATCTCCTTGAGAGTTCAAACCGCCACCAGTGATTTTACAATCACCTGATTGATAGGTTTTCGAGGATGCATGTTGTGGTTGTGCTTTCGGTTCCAAAGGAGTTACTTCACCTTCACTCAGTGAGGGATTAAATGCATGAGACACACAATCATCGATTGAACCAACAGATGTTGGCATCTTGTTCAGTCCACTAGTCAAATAATGTTCAGCCTTCAGGGAATTGGTCATCAAATGATTGTAATGATTTCGATTATACGGAGTTACTTCAGGACACGTGTCTCGTAAAATTAGAGCTCCAGCCTCTTCCAAAATGGCTATTGAACCATCTGCTTCTGCCAACTCATAGTTATGGCCTGAAGTGAAAACCCAGAGTCTGTTATCAGGTATTTTTCGCCCCATTTCACAACGAGAGCGAACCGCTGAGGCAGTGATTCTGATTTCTTCTAGACTAGCCTGAGGACACCCGATTACGATGAGATCAACCTGTCCTTTTGGAGCAAGTTCATCATAACGTGATGACAAATCATCTGCAGTAAAAGTCAGAGATTCTTCATTTCCATTCAATGATGGAGAAGCGGTGTGACCCTCTGCCCACAACATGGGACAGCCATAATTTGCTGCGGCTGCAGTAAGCGCTTTCTTTGATGCGAAACTAATGTATGATGGCAATCCACGAATGAATGGCATAGGGCCATATGGGACATTCCAGCCAGGCCTAACCTGCTTTCCAATCCAATCTCCAAGAATTGACCAATCTGATAGTGTTGACAATTCACAATCAACATCTACCACAATGTTCGGGATTCGATTTTCTTCCAAATGTAAGCCCCATTTAGGAGCATATCCCGTCAATGCGGTCGCTAATGCAGACAATCCTGATTCACGATTTGTAACTAAATCCGTCCATGAATTAGAAAATGCGACTGCATTAGATTCAGCCCAAGATGCGATGCCAGCCTCATCTTCAACCCCTCGATCATATGGGGTGCAGGATAGTGATGCTTCAACTCCAAGACTTTCATATGCCATGATTATCTCAAATTGTTGCTCCAAGAAATCAGGATAATCAATATCCATTTCATCCATCTTTCTTTTATCACAACCTGCTGAATTCAGAGTTGTAGGAATTGCTACTTTACCTTCCCCGGCTAAATCTGCTAGAAAACGTCTGAGCCCATGGCCTCCGGTAATTACCGAAACACCCGATACATGGCTATGATTCACTTCGATGAACCCATCAGCACCTGCGGTTTCGGCTAAATCTACGACTAACCTGGCAGCTTTTTGCCGAGTAAGACCCTGTTCGCCCGAAAGCATCGATGCGAGCCTATCGGGTAACTCCATGATTAGATGCTACAGGAACATGCCCATGAACACTTTGTAGGGAACACTCTCTAATCTGAGAAAGTTTCTCAATAGTTATGGCAGATAAAAAACCATCAAAGAAAAAACGATTTCAGAAAATTTTAGCAGTATCTTCAGTAATTATTTCCTTAATTTTGAGTAGTATGGCATACTTCAATACTAGCGAAATCGATGAGAAATCTGGTGAAGACGGAGACTATTCAATAACAAGAATGGGACCAATATATGGGACTCATAGTTGCGAAAAAGGAGGATTCAGCATCCAAATTGGAATTGATTCTGATCATAATCAGATTTTGGATAATGATGAAGTCTCCGAGATCAGAAATGTTTGCCATGGAAATCAAGGAGAATCTGGACCTATGGGGAATAGAGGTTATTGGGGATACAACGGAACCGATGGCCTAGATGGATCAAATGGAACAGATGGTATTGATGGAATAGTTGGAGAATCCGCATTCATCGATTCTAAAGTAGGAGAATATGGTTCCTGTCCAGAGGCAGTAGTCATCGAGATGGGCAACAATATTTCTTCAAAAGAGGTCGATTCTAGTATCAAAATTTGTTTCCAAGACTTGACCAGCGGAATGATGACCGATATCCAACCGAATTCAGGTAATTCATTTTCAACACCTTGCGAAGGAGGTTTTAGCAATGGTGAACTATTTGTTTTTGCAGCATTCAAGACCGACAAATGTTTGCTATTCAAGATGGAAAACTATGCCGCTGAACAAATTTCACCGACTGTGGATTTTTCGCCTGG
>QQSA01000102.1:0-10307 GCA_003602535.1 Candidatus Poseidoniales archaeon | reverse complement strand
ATAATCGAATCTGGTTCGATGCAACTGATGAACTTGGAACCCAATTATGGTCAACCGATGGAGAAACTACATGGAAAGAAACCAACCTAAGTGGAGGCATCAATTCGAACGATGATCTTCTAAAGCACGGAGATGAATTAATCCTTAATCATCAAGGAGGCATCGCTATTTTTGCCGAATCTGAAATGATGATATCGGGTGATTATGATAATATATCATCTGTTAATGGAATATTAATTTACAACACTCAGGACAATATTTCTATCGATGGAAATATTCACTATGGTGAGTTAAATTCCTTAGCAGTATTCGTAAATGGGCATTATTGGTTCATAGCAACTAGCGATATTTTTGGACCACAGTTACATCGATCAAATGGTCAAAATCTAGAACAGATAACAAATCATCTCCAAAGTGATACTGGCTTACACATTCCCCCCGTAGTCGTAGGAGATAGAATATTATTCAATTCAGGAGGATTGTTTTCATATGACCCGGTTAATTCTAGTCTATCTGAATTGAATTCATCTCTGCAAAATGTAGGTGAAGGAGTTGATGCTGTAAACCATGATGGGATGCTATGGTTCGATTGTGGAATCCCTGAATATGGGTTTGAATTATGTGCAAGTAATGGATACGACGCATGGTTACATTCAGATTTTGCCACAGGAATTTCTTCTTCTAATCCATCACATCTAGCACTGATTGGAGACAATTTGCTAACTTTGGTGAATGACCCAATTGAAGGGGGGCAACTTCATCTGGTTTCCGTGGATGGTTTGCAATTATTGTGGGACCATGATTCAGGAGATATGGAAGCAGGCGTACATGGAGATTTGTGGATAACTCAGGATATGGTTTACTATATCGCAGATTCAACCACTCATGGACTAGAGATGTTCGGTTGGTCACATGGGGAACTAACCGATGAATGGATTATCATCAATTAACGCCAATCATGACGTGCTGCTAATGGTTGTCTCCAACCTTGACCGAATGCTCGTTTAGACACCCTAGGTGCAGGTGGCATTTGCCAACGCTTGTGTTCATTTCTTGCAAGGCGAGTTAGGACATCATTGACCATTTGTCCATCATGACCTTTGGCTGTGATTTCGGTTGCATCTAGTCCTTCTTCGATATGCAGACACAATATCTCATCAAGAATTGGATAAGGTGGTAAACTATCCTCATCTTTTTGATCAGGAGCTAATTCAGCACTAGGAGGTTTGGTGAGGGTAGATTCGTTCACCGCATCTATTCCGAGGCGTTTATTGAATTCCTTTGCCAATGCATAAACTTCCATTTTGTATAAATCACCTAATGGTGCATATCCTCCAGCCATATCGCCATACAAGGTGCAGTACCCTTGTCCTAACTCTGATTTATTACCGGTTGCAATAGCCATAGCCCCATTTGCATTTGCATGAGCCATAACGATTAGACCTCTTAGTCTGGCTTGCAAATTCTCACCAGCAACAGGATGTCCATTCGACAAAATGTCCTTCAATGCTGATTCTGCAGAACTATGCAAATCCTCAATTGGTTGAATTGAAAACTCGATGCCCAAAGCTTCTGCTGTAGCCTTTGCATCATCTATACTATGTTGGCTAGAATGTCGTGATGGCATCGAGATGCCTGTGACATTCTCCGCACCGACCGCTGCACTAGCAACACACGCTGCTAATGCTGAATCGATCCCACCAGATAATCCCAATACTATTTTCGAAATACTACTTTTACGACAATAATCGGATAGCCCAATGATAATTGCATCCAGCAAATCGCCATCATTCGAAATTAATTCTTCTCCAGGTTGGAGTATCGTACATTCGCCATCTCCTGTCCAAAGACAATCATCTGGAGAATTCAAATCCGCAATCAAGATTCCTTCAGTCCAACCTGGTGCGACTACTACAGTACCATCAGGCCAAGCGATTATTGAACGACCATCGAATAACAAATCATCATTCCCACCAACTTGATTTGCAAGTAGGAATGGATGATTTAGTGAAACCGCAGCACTTCGAGCAACAGCGATTCTAACTCCTGATTTATCAGCATGATAAGGTGAAGCTGAGAGATTTACAGTCGCATCAAGGACAACTCCTTGACGACCCCATTCCATGATATGGATAATAGGGTCACTATCGTAATCATTAGGTGTTGCTCCGCAATGTTGCCAAGCATCTTCACAAATTGTCACACCAATATCGAGTCCTGCGATTGTCCTAGCGATTCCAGGTCCTCTTCCAGATTCAAAATAACGAGCCTCGTCAAATACATCATAGGTAGGTAATAATTGCTTACGGGCAACTTCTCTGACAGAATCTCCGGCTCTAACGACCCCGTTTCCAGGTAATGTACGCTCACCTACTGGAGGAACAGGAGTCCCGGTTAGAATAGGAATTACCGATTGCAAGGAACTTGCTGCAGCATAACATGCATCGACAAAATCTGACTGAATAAGTAAGTCACGTGGAGGATAACCACTGATTGCAAGTTCTGTTGTAACTGCAAGGCTAGCTCCAGCATTTGACGCCTGTTCTGCAAAGTTGCAGATTTTAGATGCATTTCCCGCAATATCTCCCACGACAGGATTTACTTGCAGCAAAGCGATTTTGGGTGCCATGCTTCTCCCTCTGGTTCGCTCCAATGAAAATTAGTCCCTATGCTTTTGCATATTACTAATCATCAAAATCTGCCTCATCATCTTCTAAATCCCAATCATCTTCGGCTTCGCCTTTACTAACAGTAGCTAGACGCATCCAAGACAAAATGAATAGAAGCCCCAAGCAAGACATTACCAATGTAATTCCTAATATCCAAGGGTTAACAGAACCTATTGAATCTTCCAAGAAAGCGCTTTCTTGAGCGGGTTTCACATCAATGAATTCTGATTTTTCAATATCATCGCCAAGTGTAACTTCAATTCTTTGGAGTCCTGGTGAATCTGGTTTCCAATCAACGATTAGTGTCGAAACCGACTCCGCATCAACGAAAACTGAAGTTCGATCCAATTGTGACCTTTCACCATTTAAATCAACTATTTCGACTAGAACATTTGCTTCGCCGCCCAGCATTCCATCATTTCTAATATGGACTTGAATAACCGTCGGTTCATCTACTTCAATACTTGATTTAGATAATTCAATACCGCTTTGCTCAATCTCGAAATCAGGAACATGGTGAACTAAATACCAAATTCCTGCGGGTGAATTTTGACTGTTTCCTTGTGTTTCAAATTGATTACCAGCAATATCTCTACCTTCAAATCTCATCTTCAAAACAATCTGTTCTTGGAGATATTCTGGAGATATATCCGATAAGTCAACAGTACCTGTAAACTCTAACCTCAAACCTTCGCTTTCATTCCCTACTAACATCATGTCTGTAGATCCTGAAGCGATTGCTTCATCCGAATTAGTCGATGAAATCCACCAGAACAATTCTACTGAATCAGAATCAATACCATAATTTTCAGAAATAAATACTCTAACGAAATGTGATTCAATGTCAAGAATCGATGACTCTCTTGGAGAGGTGAATTCGACTACTTGAGGACCTGTAGAATCAACTAAAATCCACTTCACTGCTTCGATTTCGCTTGTTGAATCTATACCTTGCTCAGGTAAACAATCTACTCCCCAGGTCATAGCATAATGGCCTGAAGAAACCGGTGCATTAAGCGATGCAGTGAATATTCCATCGATTGCAATCGTTGAAGATTTTATTCCATTTATCTTTGTTTCAATATCACAATCAAATTGTGGCTTCTCAGAGCTCTTAACGAAGACCAATTCGCCTGACAACTCCATTGCCGAACCAGGAGAAACTCTTGCTCCATCCTCGATAATTGCACCATTTTCCACCCAGAGAGATGGATTGTTTGTTATCATCATCTCAGTTGAAAATCGCCATCTATTTTGAGGGAATGTTAGCAAATCTTCATTTCCAGCGCGGTCAGCAATAATCACTTGAGGCTCCCTTCTACTGTCTCCTAAATCAGGTAATGTCCATTGAGGTACAACCTCGACATAGAATACCAAGTCTTGTTCGTAAGGGCTAGGAGTAAGGCCATTTGCATTATTTATTCTACAGGTTACTATCTCCAAATGGATAGTCTCACTGAAGCATTGCCTAGAGTCTGAATTCCAAACTAAATTCAATTTATCACTGGCGATGTTATGGCCCAACGACACCTCGATTTGGTAGATATCGGAAATTCCATTTAACTCACTAAATGAGATATTAAGAGCATAATTTTGACCTGGATGTAGCCAAGCTTTTCGGCCATCTGTCCATTCAAAACCGTCACTATCAATCAAAGGAACACCATCATCTAGAATTTGGTACATGAATAGATGATCCTCAACCATATCTGAACCGCCTTCTATAATCGGATGTCCAGAAGGATCTGTTCCCACAACATATCCTGCAACTTTTTCGCCAGGATACGCAGCAGTATCATCTATTGTTGTATGATATAATCCGTAAGTTCCTTCCTGAGAGAGTGGAGCTGTAAGTGGCCTAGAGACGTATTCTCCTTCACTAGGCCATCCATTTCCATCCAAATCATTTGCCCATTCAGTCCACAACATCAAGTTGACATCTGTAGGCAAAGAAGGTTGATCTGAAATATTAACTATAATCTGTTGGTTTGTTGATGCAGATAAATGGTCATAGAAACGAATATTCGCCCCTGTAACGACTGGTGCTAATGGATCTATTGAGAATGTACGATTCACAGAAATATCACTAAACCCTCCACCGGCAAGAGGTATCAATTCCGCCCCATAAGTGACATTTCCACTAATGAAAGGTGCTCTTGATTCAACAACCCAATAATCACCTTCGAAGTCAGTAGTGTTGGCAATAACCTCGCCGTTTCTAGTTAATTTCAATTCAAATTCACCAGAGAATGGTTTCTCATCATGGGCGCCATTCTCGAAACCAATATCTACATTGAAAGTCAAATTATCTTCAGCCATTAGGTATTTCGAATCTTCAGAAACCAATCCTCTATCTGTGAAAATTGACATCGATTCTATTCTTAGATCATTGTCTATTGCATTCCCCGACCAAGTATTGACCAAGGGCATAGAAATAACTCCATTTGCAAGTTGTATTCGAGTTTCAAGACGAAGGTTTTCTTGATCATCTAACGATTGAGATGTTCTGAAGATAGTTGTCAAATCATGAATGTCTTGACTGGAATTATGCAAAATCCCCTCATCTGAAAGAATCAGTGAATCATGATCACCAATAGAAACCACATTTCCTCCATTGATAGGAATAAACCACATAGCCTGTTTATCATCAGAGTACATATTCAAAATTATTCTATGTGGTGATGAAGAGTGAACTTGGGCACGAGTATTCATTTCTCGCCATTTTTGCGATGGCGATAGTGTTTCTGAATCATTAACCCAAGTTAGTGCCCCCATGGACACATCACCTGAGGAAGTGAAAGAATGGATGCTAACTTCGAGAGAACAAGATGATTCGGCATTGAAAATCAATGGTAAATTTGTAGCCTTGGAAGGATCTAATCTTGCTCGATTAATCGACATTACTAGTTCATCGATTCCGGTTGCATCAATCGTCTCCTCAGCATTATAACCGATGTTTAATCCAGATAACTGATAAGTTCCCGCATCCGATATTAGTTCGATCTTTGCATAAATGAAATCAGTACCTCCAACAATCTTGGAAGCTACTGAATTTTCAGTTTCATAATTTAGTATGTCTAATTGAGATTCATTCAATGAGAGTCGTAAACTATCGGTATATCCGTTACCTCCAGTCTGAGCAATCATGTCACTTCCAACCCATAATGCAACGGTTTGAACACCCAAACCAACAACTCCAACATTGTTTACTGAAACTTCGAAGGATTTTGCATCCTTTGGAATAAGAAGGTAATGCCAGGAGGTAGGGGTTAGTCCCACTTCGACTATTGATGTAGAATTACCACTGATGAATACATCTTGATTGCCCCATGTCCCGATTCCATCACCTGAGACTTCCCATTCATTACGGCCATCGCCATCAATATCCATACTTGGAGAGACTACTGCTTTGGTAGGATACAATTGTAATCTAAAATCATCGATTGCCCAATTATCATCCATTCCATGGAAATGGAATTGAATTACAGATGCTGAACTATTCAAATCAACTCTTTGTGAACTGGAATTAATCTCTTTCCAATCTCCTCTATCAATTGACACTGAAGTGGTAACATCACCTAAAATTGTAGATTCAAAGCGATATGATGCAAAGGGCATATCAATATCAAATTCTGGTGATGTAATAGTTGAATTCAAGTCTCCTTCAAGAGAATGTAAATCTGAGTCCCAACTAGAATTATCAAAACTCCATCCGCTCTCTTCTACATCTGAATGGAAATTTTCATGAATTTTACCTCCTCCTGAAATTCCGTATAAACGAGGAGATTCTCCCAATTCACTTGATGCAAATTCAAGATTCAGTCGCAATGATTTATGTATCTTCCAATCGATTACTGAGAGATCAACTTCCATTCCTGATCGATTAATTAAACCCGGAATTGGAGTATTTGTGTCCGCATCAATAACTGTCCAATTTAGATGGCCACCTGTAGGAATAATTGCATCGATGAACATTGGAGAATATCTTCCTTCCTCAATTTGCTCAATTGCATTAGGTGACCAACCAAATGATGGTGAGGTCAAATTTGCACCACTTGTTCCTGGAATTATTACATCATCAAAGAACCAATAATCACAACAGGTGCCTGAACCAGAATTTTGTCTCGCACGGATTTGGAAATCCTGATGATATGCATTAGCAGGAAGATTGTAATTCACATTGGTTACCGAACCACCTACTGTCGAACCAGGGAGATACTGAATTTGTGTCCAAGCATTATTCGAGTTCTTGTATTCAAGATAGAAATTCTCATTGGAGTCAGGTTCTTCACCGCATTGATAGGTACCTTGTTTGATCCAAGCTTGAACCGATAAACCTTGGTGGCCAACCAAACTGACTTGAGGGCTCGTTACTGTTACTGCACCGCCTCTTGTCCACCAAGATGCCCCACTCGCCCCGCTCATTCCACAGGTCGTAGCAGTATTTCTTTGACCAAAATTAGAATTCGATGAAGTCCAACCATTAGTTCCTTGATCAAAATCCCATGTAACACCTTGGAATCCGAGAATCAATGAACCATCATCCTCTTCCATCAAACCTAATTTCGAGAAACCAGGCAAATCCCAATCAGACCAATTGAAACCGTTATTTCTAGCTTCATCACCTGCAGCAACCGAGAAAGAAATTTCCTGTAATGCATGGCTTGAGTCTAACGTTAATGAAGGACCAATTCCATTGTTTCCAGGCCCTGCTATTGTTACATCAGTATAATTTTCAGAACTGCTTAAAAAATCTGGAATATTTTCCAGCTCATTAGATGATGAATCATAGGTCAAAACATGGGACAGCGGGCCTGAAATAATGAATAAGAGACTAAGTGCGAACGCCTTAGCACCCCGGTTTGAACCCGCCATGTACTCACTGGATGAACTCAATGTAATTCAAAGCAACCCCTTCAAAGATTCACATAACTATACCATTTTGGTGAGAAACAACCCCCAACTTTGGAACGACTGTTTGAAGACATGTTGACATCTCGCATGCGTCATGGCCAGCCCTAATACCACCAGTGAACTGGACTCAGTTGCTTTGGAAACTGGCCTACTTTCTACCTGGCAAGAGGAGAAATTATTCGATTTATCAGTCGATAATCGTGCTGATGGTGAGCCGTTCATATTCCTTGAAGGACCTCCAACTGCAAATGGAAAACCAGGTATTCACCACGTAGTTGCTAGAACATACAAAGATCTAGTTTGTCGATGGAAAACGATGCAAGGTAATTTTGTCGAGAGGAAAGGGGGATGGGACACTCATGGCCTTCCTGTAGAAATCGAAGTTCAGAAGCGTCTGGATTTGATGAGCAATGAAGCGATTGAAGCTTTTGGAATGGAAGAATTCAACAAAGAATGTCGTGAATCAGTATGGACTTACGAAGCCGCATGGCGAGAGATGACTGAGCGCATGGCATATTGGTGTGATTTAGACAACCCATATGTTACACTGCACAATAACTACATCGAATCTTGTTGGTGGGCGCTAAAGAAAATGTTCGAAAAAGGATTACTTTACAGAGGATACAAAGTCCTACCTTACTGTCCACAAACTGGTACATCATATTCTAGTCACGAAGTCGCTTTGGGATACAAAGAAGTGGAGGAACCATCAGTATATGTCAAGTTTAAACTTGAAGATACAAATGCCTCAATTCTAGCTTGGACTACAACTCCATGGACCCTACCTGGTAACGTTGGTCTTGCAGTAGGACCTGATGTAGAATATGTTAGAGTAAAAGTAACCGCTGAACCTGAGAATTGGGAAGGGCACGGAGGTGCTGAAGTTGGTGAGGAATTGATTCTTGCTAAGGATCTATTCAAAGAGGTCATTCGCCACCATTGTGAAGAGATTGAAACATTCCCTGGTAGCGATTTAATTGGACGCTCATACACTCCATTATTCCCTGACGCTGTTGACCGTAATGGATCTGAAACCGCTTGGACTGTTATCGGAGCAGACTGGGTTACTACAACCGACGGAACAGGTGTTGTTCACACCGCTGTAATGTATGGTGAAGATGATTACAACCTTGGAATGGAAGTTGGTCTACCTGCACAGCACACTGTAGGAATGGATGGGTCTTTCCTAACTGGAACTCACCCGTCATTAGACGGACGCTATGTCAAGGATTGTGATTCTACAGTAATCGAACTAATGCATGATGCTGGTTTGCTATACAGAGAAAAGATGTACCTCCACGATTATCCTCATTGTTGGAGAACAGGTCATCCTCTGCTATACTACGCAATGGACTCTTGGTTCGTTCGTATGACTGCAGTGAAAGAAATGCTCCTAGAATTTAATTCGCAAGTTGAATGGGCACCAGATTGGGTTGGAGAAGGTCGCTTCGGCGAATGGTTGCGCAATGTCAAAGATTGGGCAATAAGCCGTGAAAGATATTGGGGTACACCATTACCAGTTTGGATTTGTAATCAATGTGGACACCAACATTGTGTAGGTTCAACAGAAGAAATGGCTAGTATGGCTAAGGAAGGAAGTCCTGTTGCCGAAGATCTACATCGACCGTATGTAGATGACACGATTCTAGTTTGTACCGAATGTAATGGCGACATGAAAAGAGAACCATTCGTAATGGATTGCTGGTTCGACTCTGGCTGTGCATCATTCGCTCAATGGCACCATCCATTTGGCGAGGAAGGAAAATTCGAGAATAATTTCCCTATCGATTACATCTGTGAAGGAGTTGACCAGACAAGAGGATGGTTTTACACTCTACTTGCAGTGAGTACAACTGTATTCGATTCAATCTGTTACAAGAGATGTCTATCTCTAGGATTAATTTTGGATGCTGAAGGAAAGAAGATGTCCAAATCAAAAGGTAACATTGTCGACCCTTGGGATCATTTCAATCGTGAAGGTGCTGATGCTACTCGTTGGTACATGGTAACCGCAGGTGCGCCATGGAACCCATTGAAATTCGATCCTAATGGTGTTCGAGAAACATATGGAAAGATGTTCCTAACGCTTTGGAACATTCATAGATTCCATGCAGATTATGCTGCATTAGACGGATTCGACCCGGAAACATCTCCACAAGGAAATAGGACTCCGCTAGATGATTGGGTTCTTTCTAGACTAGCGGAAGTTGTCGATGGAACTACCAAACAATTCGAGGAATGGGATTTCCACAAGGCATGTAGAGACATCGAAGAATTCGTGGTCAATGATGTATCTAATTGGTACGTTCGACGATCACGCCGACGTCTATGGGATGAGGCTGATAGTGATGACAAACTAGCTTGTCAGCACACATTACACAAGGTATTGGTAACAGTTAGCAAACTGATGGCTCCAGTTTCTCCATTCATGTCAGATACGATTCATCGTAATTTGGAAGGCAGTTCTGTACACCTTGCTGATTGGCCTGAGGCCGATAATGTAGATTCCGAGATTTTGGAGACTATGGCACTAGTTCGAGAACTCGCAGAAACCGGCCGAAGGATTAGAGTTGATGCAGACCGAAGACAGCGCTTACCTTGTGCTGAAGGATGGATAGTAAGCGGGCCTGACCTGTCCAATTTCCATGAAATTCTTGCAGAGGAACTGAATGTTGAAGTTATATCCTTAGAGAAGGATCTCGATAGATTCCAAAGAGTCGAAGT
>QQSA01000101.1 GCA_003602535.1 Candidatus Poseidoniales archaeon | reverse complement strand
GAAGTCGACAAAGTGATTTTAGTAGGTGGATCAACAAGAGTTCCTGCTGTTCAAGAGGCTATCGAAAAGGAAACCGGCAAGTCACCATTCAAGGGAATCAATCCTGACGAAGCGGTCGCTATGGGTGCTGCATTGCAAGCTGGTATTATCGCAGGCGATGAAGGAGTATCAGATATCCTATTGCTGGATGTAACACCTCTAACCCTCGGTATCGAAACCTTAGGAGGAGTTACGACCACTATGATTGAACGTAACACAACAATTCCTAGCCGCAGATCAGAAGTGTTCTCAACTGCAAGTGATAACCAACCTGCTGTAGAGATTCATGTGCTTCAAGGTGAGAGAGAATTCGCTAAGGACAATGTAAGCCTGGGGCAATTCCACTTGATGGGTATCCCACCTGCGCCACGTGGCATGCCACAAATCGAAGTCACATTCGACATCGATGCTAACGGTATCGTCAACGTATCTGCAAAAGACAAGGGAACCGGCAAGGAGCAGTCTATCAAGATTGAATCGAACACCTCCTTATCTGAAGATGAGATTCAAGCCAAGATTGCAGAAGCTGAGGAATTTGCTGAAGCAGATAAGCGTCTAAAGGCACAGGTTGAGATGCGCAATATGGCTGATCAAATCGTCTACCAGACACGTAGAACCATCGATGAGGCTGGTGAGAAACTAAGCGATGAAGACAAAGAACCGGTTCTGTCAAAGGTCGACGAACTTGAAGCATTGCTGCAAAACGAGGAAGGTAATGCAAAAGAACTCGATGAAATCGATGAGGCTGCTGTACAAGCTAAGGTCAAAGAAATCGAAGAAGGAATGCATGCTATTTCTTCTAAACTCTACGAGGCAGCTGCTGCTGAAATGGCTGAACAAGAAGAAGCAGGGGCAGAACCATCAGAAGATGGAGTCGTCGATGCTGATTTCGAAGTTGTAGATGAAGATTGAATCTAAATCGATAAGTTATTGTCTCGATAAAGAACAATCATTATCGAAATATGAACAGTTACAGGACAATGTTGAATATACGCCTCTGACGCCTTTTGGACATGGCAGAGGCAATAGCATTGTTGGAGCAGATGCGAAACGCTAGTGGAAACCCTGAAACTACAGGCCTTCCAGATAATGTGATTCTTGATTTTGTCAACAGAGATAGTACTCTATTGCAAGCAATAGAAGAGGCTGTGATTAATCAAAAGGAATTGCCATCTGAACAACTAATGATGGACGAAGCCGATTTGATAAAAGAATTACAGAATGATTTCGTCAATTTCTATGCCCCTGCAACTGTGAATCCATATGTTGCAATTGCAGGACGTGGACCTTGGATCATTACATCCCATGGAGCCGTTCTACACGACAATGGAGGATACGGAATGCTTGGAGGAGGTCATGGACCTAGAGAGATCATTTCCGCTATGAGTGAAAACCATGTTATGGCGAATGTCATGACTCCGTCATTTAGTCAAGCGCGCTTGGCTACTGCTCTAAAGAAAGAATTGGGACATACAAGAGGAAGTTGCCCATTCTCCAAATTCATCTGCATGAATTCAGGATCAGAATCGATGACTGTTGCAATGAGAATCTGTGATGTCAACTCCAAGATTATGACAGGTCCTGGTGGCCGCCATGAAGGCAAGCCGGTGAAGCTGCTTGCTATTGAGAGGGCTTTTCATGGGAGAACCGATAGACCTGCTCAAATTTCACATTCTTGCAAAGGAACTTATGATAAGAATCTGAAGACTTTCTCAGAAAGAGATAACTTGATTCTTGTTCCATCGAATGACATTACTTCTTTGCGCGATGCATTTGCCGATGCGGCTGAAAAGGGGGTTTTCATTGAATCAATGTCGATTGAACCTGTTCAAGGAGAAGGTAACCCTGGCCAATGTATTGACCGAGAATTCTATGATGAGGCGCGAAGACTGACAAAAGAAAATGGTTCTATGTTGATTATCGATTCTATCCAAGCAGGAATTAGAGGCCAGGGGACTCTATCCGTAATAGATTACGAAGGCTTCCAAGATGCTGAAGCACCTGACCTAGAAACATGGTCTAAAGCCCTTAATGCAGGACAATACCCATTGTCCGTTTTGGGATTAACTGAAAGGGCTGCTGAACTGTATGTTGTCGGAATTTATGGCAATACTATGACTACCAACCCTAGAGCACTTGAGACTGCTGTTGCAGTACTAGACAGAATTACTCCAGAGTTAAGACAGAATATCCGAGATCGTGGAGTGGAATTTGTTGACAAATTGAATGCATTAGCTGAAGAGTTGCCTGGGACGATAACCAAGGTTCAAGGCACTGGCTTATTGATTTCAGCAGAACTTGAACCTAGCATTTTGACAGTTGTTGGTTTTGATGAAGTCGAGGTTTGGTGTCGAAAGCACGGCCTAGGAGTAATTCATGGTGGAATAAATGCACTCAGATATACTCCACACTTCGGAATTACAAGTGCTGAAGTCGATTTAGTAGTCGACATTACTCGACAAGCAATAAAACACTTCACTGAATAATTACTGTCCAGTGATTAAGTGGTGCAGAGTCCTTACGTGGATTCCAGTAGCACCTGTTTTGACCATCTTGTTGGACTTTGCACCCCAAGCTGTTCCTGCAATATCCAGGTGAGCCCAAGGGATTTGCTCATCACTATCTCCCATGTTTGGAATGAATTGCTTCAAGAATGCTGCTGCAGTATTTGATCCGCCCCAGCGGCCTGCCCCAAGATTGCGTACATCAGCAATCTTTGAGTCAGTCATTTCTTTCTCGAAAGCCTTGAACAATGGCATTGGCCATGCAATCTCTCCACAGTGTTCTCCTGCTTCTTTGATATTGTTCAACAATTCATCATTGTTTGACCAAAGGCCACTTGCTTCGTGACCAAGAGCGACAACACATGCACCTGTCAGAGTTGCTAAATCGATAATGTAAGATGGATTTAGTTCAGTTCCTGTGTACCATAGGCCGTCAGACAGTACCAATCGTCCTTCTGCATCAGTGTTTAGGACTTCGACGGTCTTACCTGAATATGTAGTAATTACGTCACCCGGGCGTTGAGCGTTTGAAGACGGCATGTTTTCTGCCATACATGTAACTCCAACAACGCGGTCTTTGTGTCCACTTGCAACCAATGCTTGCATTAGACCAAAGGTTGTTGCAGAACCATGCATATCATACTTCATTTCATCCATAGAAGGTGATGGTTTAATTGAAATTCCACCAGTGTCGAAAGTAATTCCTTTACCTACGATACAAGGACTCGGTCCTGGCTTATCACCATTGATTTCGAAAATAACCATGCATGGTTTCCTGTATGAACCCATACCTACGCCAACTAATCCACCCATTCCTAAAGATAGGGCTTCATCGTAATTGATAATCTTCACATCGACATTGTCGTGCTTTCTACCAAATTCTCTAGCTTGCTCTGCAAATGCCATTGGATACATATCATTTGGAGGAGCATTGCCTAAATCTCTAGCTAAGTAAACACCTGTTGCTACTGCAGATGAGATCTTAGCAGAATTAGCAAGGGCTTCATTTTTCTCAAGTTCACAGGTCACATGTGCGATGATTTCTGTATCATCGTGATCTTCATCTTTAGTTTTGTAATGATCATATGAATAATCTCTGAGAATCATACCTTCTACAAATGCCGCCATATGGGAATCTTCCATACCAGAGAATTTGACTGTCAGGGTTTTACCATGTATCTTTTTGAGGCTGGATGTTACCTTCGCACCCGCTTCTCTCATAGATTGTAGTGTAGCGTCTTCTTCTTTGCCTAATCCAATAAGTAGAGCCTTGCCGCCTTCAGTTCCAGCCAATGTCATTGCAGAACCAGATTTTGCCTTGAAATCACCATCTGATAGTATGGTTTCAATTTGATTTTTCAAGCCTCTTTGTACTCCAGATTCACTTCCAGAGAGCATGTTTTTACTATCTTGCCACAATGGAAGAACTAGAGTTCCATTGATATTCTCATTGGTGTTTACGATTACCTGCATTGCCTCACCTAACCGTGGCAACAGTACTCGCCTCTTGAAGATGCGCCCATTTCGGCTCAATCTAACAATTCTGCTTCCAATGGAATCTCTTCATGGATTTCAAGTGGCATTTCTTCTCTAGCCCACCAAAATGCAAAGCAAATTGCAAGCAATGGAATTATTCCAATTTGTAGAGCCCATACCAATGTTGCTAACGATTGAGCAAAGAATCCTAATTCATATTCTCCGACGTCAACACTCTCATTTACCCACATTGCAGAATCAACAACTCTCTTCTGATACGAGAATCTCCAATCTCCTCCACTATCAAAATCAAATCCAGATGTCGAAACTCTGGTAGAACTGGTTGCGTTGATTATGAAATTATCAGATTCCCATACGACTTCATCATCAATCAAATACTGTAGCGATGCGTTACTTGTGCTGGCCCTTCCCAAATTGCTAACTTCAAAGTTTACTGTTTCATCATCTAATTCAAATGAATCCAGTACCAGACGCGCTCTCCAATACCAAATGTTGTCAATTAGATACCGCATTACATCCAACTCTTCTCCGAGTCTTTCGTTAACATCCTCAAATGTTCCCGGGAAGAACTGATCGTCATCAGTTTCAAACGTGAATGTAGGGAAACCCATCACTCCATAACCATAATCTCTGCTGGTTCCGCAATTTGGATACAAGCCTTGATTAGCGTTTTGAATTGGTATATCTGAGATACCTGCATTTACCTCTTCTCTTATTCCATGGAATAATTCCCAATCTGGAGGTTG
>QQSA01000100.1 GCA_003602535.1 Candidatus Poseidoniales archaeon | reverse complement strand
AAGTAAAATTCAATATTCCCATCTTCTTCTGAAAGCTGTGAATAGGAAATTTCCATCATCCAAGTTCCATCATCTTTCACAACTGTTTGATTGATGTAAGTATCTGATGCAGTTGATTTAGCTTCTACCAATGATTTAGGTAACCCAGTACCTCTGAATACTGCCGGATCATCTGAAGTTACTTCACCACTATCGACTCTTTCTGCTGTAAATTCAACACCTCTAACAATCAAATTGACTTGATATGAATATGCTACAGAATCATGAACATCTCTTGCTTCGAACATTACATTTTGCATTGACCAAAGACTCATTTCACTGGAGGTCTGATACATTGAATCCATTGGATTGTAAATCGCTTTACCGTCTGGAGTTATGCGAATGTGCACTGCATAATCATCATCAACTGCAGTCTCCGGGCTGTCATAAATATCGAAAACCATGTGGCTGGATTGAGGCCCAGTACCGTCAGAATCATTGAAGAATTGAAGCAGATCAATTTCGACACCGTCTCCACATTTGTCGAATGCGTTAGACTTTTCATCACAGAAAATTGTAAGTGAATCTATCCAACCATCAGGATTGAAAGTTGGTGCAATATTGTCTGCATCCAATGGATTATCGATAACAATCCTGATTGTCTCGACATTTGAATAATCGATTCCATCATATGATTTTACTTGAATTTCGTATTGTTGATCATGAATCAAATCACTTGTGTCCCAATATACCATCCATGCACCATTAGGTTGGAAACTGGTAATTGGATCGGGACCATTGTTCATGATAATTCCACTTGCCAAATCTACAATTGTAACTTCAACTCTTGTAACCTGTCCGTCATTGTCGCGAGCAACGCCAGAAATCAGAGTTTGTTCATCTGCACGCACGCTCGCACTTGGTAGAGGGTCACTAATCTGAATAATCGGTATGCGATTATCATTGTCGATTGTAATTGTAACAACATCTGGGCTGCAAACGTCAATTATCTGATGGCAATAGTTAGAGTCACTTGCCCAAACATGGAATGTGTAATCTCCACTAGGTAGCGAAGAGAAATTCCAAGAATCGGACCAAACAGTTCCACCACCACTATTTGCAGGGTAGT
The DNA here is from genome assembly GCA_003602535.1 of Candidatus Poseidoniales archaeon. Taxonomy (GTDB): domain Archaea; phylum Thermoplasmatota; class Poseidoniia; order Poseidoniales; family Poseidoniaceae; genus MGIIa-K1. Next base: position 5,529 of record QQSA01000100.1, on the reverse strand, counting down.
TTGCTGAATAATTATTAGGTCCTGAAACACTAAACCAAATATCTCTGATGTCACTGCCCTGTATGCCTTGATAATCATCATTCGCAGTTCCACTAAACAGTACTTCCTGTCCATCATAAGTAGAACCATCCAACGGAGATTCCAGTACTATATTTGGAGGATTAATGTTTAATTTGAAAACACGTGTTGTGACAATAGATTCGTCCAAACCATCGTACGAACGTACTCTAAAGGTAACGTCTTCTTCGAAGTGATTTGCCATATCCCAATCGAATGTCCAGGACTTAAATGGCCAGTTCGTCATGGTGATTTCACCATTAGCGCCAGAAGTATCTGTGGCTAGATACCAGTCTTGGCTTCCATGAGGTTGAATTTCGACCCTCTTGATATCTCCGAATTGCTTCCACCATGCATCATAATCATTGAAGTATGGACCCTCTTCTCCATCATGAGCACTACCACTGAGTGATATTGTTCTTGCAAAAGAAGTCCCATCATTTTGGTCTACTGTTACTGAAGGAACTGTATTTGCCAGATGAATGACCTCGTCGACCATTCCAGTCAATGTAAAATCATGCATTGAAGTTCCTTTAGTGAATTTCTTTGCAACTACAGAATATGTTGGCATCTCACGATTGCCATTCTGACAATCAGGGTCTTGACCATCCTTGAGTGTATCTCCATCATTGTCGATTCCATCGCCGCAAGAATCTTCTCCTGGATCTACTGCTAGATGATTCCAATTTGTATCAATATGGAAGTTTGAAGGAAGTGTTACCCAAGGAGTGTATCCATATGGATCTGTAGTCATATTGTAAAGTGGCTTTCCATTTGCATCTTTGATTGATACGAGTGCATCTGAAACTTGGGAATTGTCAGCTTTAACTTGGTACCTAACTAATTCTCCTTGTTCAACTTGCACACCCCATGCCGTATTCTGATTCTGGATATGGATCTTTGAGCGGTCAAAGTTTTGGATATCAGAATATGTGAAAGTTGTTGCATTCGGATTCACTTCCATGGAAAGAGGCATGAATCTAGGAGGCCAGTCTGCTGTTAATGGGGCTTGAATACACTCTGAGGTATCCCATGGGCATTCCGCACCTAACCAAGAAAGCGATACTGGGTACATCTCACCCGAGCCTGGATCTGGCATAAATTCACTTTGAACCGCAACTCTTGACTCTGTAACATTGTAAATTTGAGATGCATTTGTATAGGTATTCTCTGAGAAGTAAGCAATTGAACCGTACTTGTTACCGTAATTATCGTCATACAGGCTTATGTTAGCTGCAAAACCTCCAACTTCGATGTTATTACCTTGAGCGTTTACAATTCCGCCTTTGATTCTGAATCCATCTCCCAAATTGTTTGTGACGGTGTTGTCAATGAATGTTGCAGATGACATGTATACGTGGAATGCAGGGCAAGGGAAATCTCCACCATACATGTATACAGAGTTACAAGTTCCTGTATTGTTAGAAACAATGTTATTGGCGAAATAAAGTCTAGCCTTAGTAGGAGAAGGTACATTCCATCCCTGATCCTTATGGTGATATTCTCCGATTAGAACCGATTCTTTTGCAGCATTCAAAATTGTATTATTTTCTGCTGAAACATCTGATTCACCATAAATCCAAATTCCATTCCACCCTCCTATTGGGCCGATTACATTGTTGTTAATCTCAACCATCGAACTTCTAATTCCGAAGCCTGAACCTTCTGCTGAACCAGAAATTGTGTTCCTCTCAGCCACAACGATTGCACCATCATATGCTGTTATTCCTGCTCCATCAGCCGGAGTAATTGTGTTGTCTGAAATCACAAATGTGTGCGTTTGGCCATTCGTAACTAAGTGGGAGTTAGTATCGATTGCGTTACACTTGGTAGTAACTGTTGAGTTGGTAAGATATCCACTGCTAGATCGTAAGAAAGCCCCATATGAATTATCTGTTATCGATAGAGTATCCATTCTAACGAATGAATCTTCAAGATAAATTGCAGATCGGCCACCGCCTTGTGATCCACAATCTGTTTCCTCACCGGTGAATGCTGAATTTAGAACCTGCATTACCACCAATCCTGCTCCAGCGCCATATGCCTGAATTGCAGCTCCATGGTAACCTTGCGCATCTACACCTACTGCGAATGTTCCTCCATCCAGTGTTGGAGATGCTCCATTAATGGCGAGAACATTTGTTGTGTTGATGTCTGTGAATGTAGGGTTGGTGACAGTAAGACTTGCACCATCGAAAATCATTGCACCATATTTGATTGTACCCTGTCCATCGATGTCTACAGGAATTCCATAAGCCCCATCTAGAGTAACATGGTTCATGCGTGTAAGAGATTGGTCAATTGTTGAAGCCAGATAAATTCCTGACCCACATGACAAGTCAGGATTGAATACACCTTGCACATAACAGCTTCCTGTTTGATTAGGCCCGGCGGTTCCAGGAGTACCCCAAATGAAACGAATTGGAGATCCTGTACTCGCTTGTGAAGCCCCACAGAATGAGTCTCCAGCACATATTGAACCTTGAATCTGAATGCTCTTGTTAGCAGGTATGTTGATTGTAGTTCCTGCATTAATGATTAATTTAGCACCACCTGCAACCAACAAATCACCATCGAGATTCATAACTCCGGTCCAGGTTTCTGTACCAGTTATTGTACCCGAAGAGGTTTCATTCACTGCAGAAACAGTTGGAGCTGTAGTAACCATTGCTAAGAAGAGCGATAAAAGGAAAACGCTTACTAAACCTAGACTCTTACTTTTTTGGACATTTATTGACATAATAACGACCTCTGACATACCCTCCACAAACAGGACCGACTTAACACATTGGGCTAGATTTCAATTGAAAAATATCAAATTTACATTAAAGTATCATACTTTATACTATTAAAAAATAACATAATATCAAATATTCAAAAAAATATCAAACATCTAACGCCAACCCATCGGGCCCCCAGTGTAGCGTTTATCACGGATTACAGACTACCGTAGATCTAATTTCATCTAACCAATTCTGTCCATTAATTGCGCCGTAACCCCATTTTGAATTGTGAGAATCACCCGATTCTAGAGGCATTGCCGAGTTCATTAATGCAGTTTTCACATCCTCTATGCATTCTAAACTTGGATTTTTTAATTGAGGTTCAGCTTCGAGAATCAATGCTAAAATTCCACTAACAAATACTGTAGCATCACTAGTTCCTGTCGAAGTATAGTATTCGCCGTCTGAAGCAGTAGAGATAATATCGACCCCTGGTGCAGAAATCTCCGGCTTTAGATTAGGATTGTTTGTATCGTTGTCATTAACCGATGCTCCAATTGATGAGCCACTCCAAATTTCGCCATCCTCATCCAATGCCCCTACAGAAATTGCGAGATCCACATCCGACGGTGTAGCAACAAGGCCATCATCACCGCTTCCTCCATCATTACCTGCTGCTGCAACAACATATGCACCATTTGCTAGAGCCAAACGTACTGCATTTACAGTNGGCCCGTTTCTATCAGCATCAGGATCACTTACACCTCCCAACGATAGAGATATTATGTCAGCATCGAAGGTTTCCCAACACCATCGAATGGCATTTGCAACTGAATTTTCATTGCCAGAATTACTACCGTCATCATTTGCATTCAATGCAGCGGCCATACCTAGTGTCACTTCTGGAGCTACGCCCTCAAGGTAACCATCTGCGATTAGTATTCCTGCCATCATTGTTCCATGTGAAGATTCGCCATATTCAATAGGACTATTTGATCCTGAGATGAAGTCTTTGAACACTACATCGGCATTTTCTAAATCTGGATGGTCAATGTCAATTCCTGTATCCACCATACAAACATTAACTCCTAACCCAGTTAATCCAGATTCTTGTAAATCCCTAGCACCTGTATCTTCAAAGGCCCATTCTGATGTATCAGGTGGTATTTCGATAAACAATACTTGTGAACGCCAAATAGCCCAAACAACCAACACTACAATCAAAAATATTCCAGTATTAGCAATTCTCCTTGAATTTCTCGTGGCCTTTGCGATTACTGGGACGGGAGTAGGGTCCCATCCTAGGACCTCGCTTCTCCATCCTTCCTGGTGACCGATAGTTGATGAATCCGCAGCAGAAAGGATTCTCGGATCACTGGGTTCAGGTATGAACTCAACACTATTGAGTTCATCATCGTCCCACATAGGTAACGCTAACGCCATCAACGCTTGAACATATGTCTCATTCCAGCAAGTGAAATGCCTACAAAATAGGCAATTTTACTAACCGATATCAGAATCTACTCGAAGAGCCTCTGCGAGCCGCTTTGTATCCACCGAACAGTACTAACGCTGTCAGTGCAATGATAGCGACCATAAGCCATGGTGATTCATCACCTTCTTCTTCCATATTAGCGAATTTTCTCTCGAACTTAGCAGAATCTTCGCTACTTGAATCAAGTGGTGTATCATCACTTACCTCAAGGGTAATTTCGAATCTAGCAACACCAGGTGGGAAATCAGTATATTGGAATTCCGCAGTAGCATCTCCTCTAGCTGGTACAGTTGAAATTGTGTAGGACTGACGCGGATAATCTGTATCGGTTCCGTCCTGTCCTTCCAAGTAAACTATTACCTCACCTGTTGAAAGATATCCAGTGTTTGTAATTGGAATGGTAATCACTCCGTCTTCATTAGCAGCAGCATCTGCTGCGAATGGAGTAATTGATCCTGTTTCAATCGAAAGTTTAGCAACTGAGATTCTGGCTTCAACAGTTGTAACTTGAGTCTCGTATTCTCCTTTACTATCTGCTGTGAATTCAATCATACATTCCGTATCAGTTGCATTTGTAGGTGCATGGATTTTGAATGCATGACTCCATTCCATACCATAGGTTAGTGGAACAGATTCATTCACTCCGAATAGACCTGTCACATCCCATCCATCTTCACAATCTGAACCAATAGTGTATTCGAATGTTATTTCGTCATCACCATTACCTGAATTGAGTACTCTCAAGGTTACATCTGCATTGCCACCATCTGCTACTCCAACTATATCTGTAGTATTAACAAATGATATCGCAAACTGTTGAGGCACATGGACTGTAATACTCTCTTCGCCTTGTCCACCATCAGCTGTAAATCTCATGTTAACAGCGTGACCAGCACTGTATTTGCGAGTTTCATTCTGCATTGGCAAAATGATTCTTGCATCCACTTCAGTATACAATAATTGATTTTCATCACTATTATTCTCTCCAATACCCATATCGATATTCATTACACTAACCCAATCGCCAGTTGAGTTTAGATATTCTACCTTCCAAAGATCTGAATCATCACCTAGGCTCAGACTTGAGGACGAAGTATATTGATCTGAGATTTCAGTTCCTTCATATGTTAATCCAAGTGTCAACTCAATTACCTTGTATCCATTGTCATCATCTGCTATTGCATCCATCTCGGTAAGATCAGATGCATCGAGAAGTGTCACATTGTCTAGATTATTAATTGAAATTATGTCAAC
>QQSA01000010.1 GCA_003602535.1 Candidatus Poseidoniales archaeon | reverse complement strand
GAAGAAGATAATTGTCCGTTAGTAGCTAATCCGAATCAAGCTGATTATGATAGTGATTTGCAGGGTGATGCATGTGACTTAGATGATGACAATGACGGAATTCCCGATGAATCTGATTTATGTCCATCAGGTGATTCATTTTGGACATCTTCTCTTTCAACCGATTATGATAATGATGGTTGTCGCGATTATTCTGAAGATGATGATGATGACAATGATGGTTTCTTGGACTCCCAAGATGATTGCCCATTAGATGCAGGAACTAGTGATTCAGGCAGACTATTTGGGTGCCTCGATACCGACGGAGATGGCCATGCAGACGCCGTCGATGAATTCCCCAATGATTCAAGTCAGTGGTCAGATGTCGACGAAGATGGATATGGCGATAGATCTGATGGAATTAATGGCGACGACTGCGTTGCTGTTTTCGGGACCTCAACAAGTGATCGTACTGGTTGCCTCGATTCGGATGGAGATGGTTATTCAAATCCAGATTCAAATTGGGGAATCGCACTTGGTGCAGATGCATTTCCTAATGACGTAACTCAGCATATCGATAGCGATGGTGATGATTATGGTGACAATCAGTCAGGTTCCCAGGCTGATGAATGTCCTCAAATTGCTGGTAACTCGACCCAAGATCGATTCGGTTGTCTTGACACAGACGGCGATGGTTGGTCCGATCAAGTCGACGAATTTTCATCAGATCCAACTCAATATTTAGATAGCGATGATGATGGTTATGGAGATTCACAGAGTGGCAATCTCCCAGATAGTTGTCCAGAAGTCTACGGTTTATCAAATCAAGAAAAATACGGCTGTCCTGATTCTGATGGTGATGGTTGGTCTGATGAATTAGATGCATTCCCTGAAGATGAAAGGTTCTGGTCTGACAAAGATGGCGACGGTCATCCCGATCGTGAAGGAACCGAGGAGTCAGATGATTGTCCTGATGAGCCAGGAGATTCCTATGAAGACCGAATCGGATGCCTCGATTCAGATGGGGATGGATGGTCCGATGAGGGAGATTACTATCCAGATGATGCATCGAGGTATTCTGAGTCCAGCAATACATCGACTATTCTGATAATCACAGGAATTGCAATTGCTGTAATTGTTCTTGGATTAATTCTCTACATCGGAAGAAGAAATGGCAAAGGAGACATTCTAGGATTGTATGATTCAGGGAATATGATCCCTATCATTCAAACAGGCAATAAAGGACCACCATTGCCTCCAGAGGGATTACCTGCTGGCTGGACAATGGAGCAATGGGAATGGTACGGAGAGGAATATTTGAAGAACCGCTAATAGATTCCGTCTTCAATAATCTGTTAATAACAAACATATGTTCAAAAGCCATTGTTCGTAATTCGAGGTATGTCCAGACTTCCTCTCTTTGTTTTACCAATGGTTTTGCTACCAGGTGAAGTACAGGAATTGAGGGTGTTTGAACCACGTTATCGCCAGATGTTAGATGATTGTTTACTCGATGGCTTAAATTTCGGTTTAGTTCTCAATGATGAATCAAAATCAGTTAATCACTGGGACGGTCCTATGATTTATGGTTGCGAAGCTGAGATTATTCATCATGAAACAAAAGGAAGCAATCACTTCTTGCAGATTATAGGGCGTCGCAGATTCAAGATAAATGAGATTTTTGAACCGGCACTTCCTCCATTTGATCACCCCCTGCTTGAAGGATTGGTTAGTTCAGATGGAGTAGATCCAGATTTGGAAACGATAATTCAACAAATACCTGAAGATGTTGAAAATACCAAACTCTACATCAGTGCTGATGTAGAATACATGGATTCTCCTGTCGAATCAACAATGGAACAGCAATCTGAAATGAGGAGCCTTGTAGAATCAGTTTTGAATCGTATTGGAATGATTCTCAATTTGGATGGAGACTTACTTTTCCAATGGGTAAATACATCTCCTATAATGGAGGTAATTGATGAAAACCCAAATTCGGTTTATTCGGTTTCATCATTACTTGTTGATGATTTAGAGACCAGACAAAAAATACTTTCACATTCGAATATTGATGAGATAATTGCACAACTAAATCTTATTTTTTCATCCTTTGAAGAGGAATAGATAGAAATTGAAATGCATGCATAAAGTAAAGTGTTTGCAGTTTTTAGAGAATCCATGAACGGTCCAACTTACAGTGATGATGGTCAATGGATGTGGAATGGCAATGGTTGGATTCCAGCACCTCCTACATCGCAAGTTCTTCCACAGAGTGCGTTAAACCAAGACCAGATTTATGATGCTGCAAATAATGCCAATATCTCACCACAATCTCTCGAAAATGTCGCTCCATATTTTGACAATAATGCTGATGGAGTTCTACAGCAAAATGAGCTGCAGCAAGCAGTAAATTATGTGTCAAACCCAGTTCCAAATATGCCTTACCCTCAGCAAGATGTAACAACTTTTCAAAATCCGGCATCACCTCAGGATATGACAACTTTCCAAAGTGCTATGCCGAATCAGGATATGACTACTTTCCACACACCTATGGTTCAACAATCAAACTATTATCCGCAGCAAAATACTCCGGTTCAGCAGTCAAACCATTTTCCACCGCAAAATAATCCGGCCCAAAGAATAGCAATCAGTACTTCTAAAAAAGCAAAATCTGGTGGCTCGGGTTCAATGGCTTTTGCAATAATTTTGTTGGTTATGATTTTGGTAGGTGCAAGTGCTGCGACTTACCTAATGGCTAGTGATTTAGCAGAATCATCAACAGATGACGACTTAAATGTTGAAGTTTCTGATGACTTAGATAATGACGGTATTGAAGATTATCTAGATAGTTGCCCTGATGGAGATTACGACTGGATTTCATCTTCATCTACAGATTGGGATAGTGATGGTTGTCGAGATATCACTGAAGATTCCGATGACGATAATGATGGTGTTAGTGATTATTATGATGACTGTCCTGAAGGCTATTTGAGTTGGACAAGTACAAGTTCTACTGATTATGATGGTGATGGTTGTAAAGATTACGGAGAAGATTCAGATGACGACAATGACGGATATTCAGATTCCAATGATTGGTATGATCGAGGTAATGGTTATATCAGAATTAAGTGGACTAAATTCGATACGAATACAGGTTCAGGAGAATACGACTTTGACGACTCAGCCCCGGACGTTTATGCAATTGTTAAGTTTGACATAAATTGTGATGAGAATTATGAATATACATACAATCAGTTGGATGAGGAAGGATATTTTTCTAATACATGGTCTCTTAATCAAGAAATTTTGAATATTTATCGAGATGTTCCTGAAACAAATACGCAGTTTTGTTGGGCATTGAACATCATGGACTATGACTCCGATTCAGATGACACATTAGATTATGTTAATCAAAATGATTGGAAATCATATAGATTTACAGAAACATTATCCACGACTATGGACAAAGAAAAGTCTTACAGTGATTATGGTAGTAACCAAGGAATTGGAATCACAATTAAAGTTGAAGCGTTTTGATTTGGAATTTAATCGTATAGCTAAATGATAAATCGTAGGCACAGGATTTATTTGGACTGCAACTAAGCAGTTCCCATGTCAGGACCCACATATAGTGAAGATGGTCAATTTGTTTGGGATGGAAATGACTGGGTTCCTGTTGCCCAACCTCAAGTTCCAATCAACTATGGAGTTAACCAATATAACACAATGCAAGTTAACCCACAACCGATGCAAGTTAACCCACAACCGATGCAAGTTAACCCACAACCGATGCAATCATCCAATCAAGTTGTAGTATATTCCTCGGATAATAAATCTGGAAAACCAGTTGTCGTTATAGTATCAATAATAGTCGGTATTGCGTTAATTGTAGTTCTTGCAGGTGTCCTCTATGTCTGGGCCTCTTCATTAGCTGAAGAAGAATTGGAAGGTAAATGGTACACTGAAGATGGAGAATGGATAGAGTTTTCTTCTAATGGAGATTATGATTGCTCATCATATAGTTGCGAATTAGACGAATGGAGATTGGGTGAGGATTCTGGTGAATTTGCGCTTTGTGATGATGACCCCTATTCCGAAGGGGGAGGATGTGATGAGTCGTATTATTATGTATTCGAGTATGAAGTTAAAGGAGACGTACTATTTCTTGCACCGCATGACGATTATGGAGATCCAGTTAGCGAATATTGCGTAGCATTGGTTAAATCGGGTGAACCATATTCTAGTACTGTTAACACAGAAACTAGCCCTTATTGGTGTGATGTTTAATCACCCAATTTACGGATTTATTTTCTAGTTCTATTGGAAGTCATTCAATAACTCGACGGCTAAGTGCCACTACAACTAGAAGAGAGAGTGTGCCAATCATCGTAAATCCTGGAAGAATAGCTGGACTTTCATCGGTATATCCTTGCCCCCATTCGTGGTATAGTTTCACTTTTGGAGCGTCCCATCCATCTCCATAATCTGTATAGACAATGATTGTGTCTCCCGCATCTAGGTAGTTGTTACCATTAACATCAGAATAAGAAAATGCCCAGTTATTACCTGATGAATCGGTACTTTCACCAGATTGCATTTGTGATAGATCAAAAGAGACATGCAGGGTAAATTCTTCCTCACCATCGTCATTATATTCCGCAAATCCGATATCTAGTCTAAACTCATCAATATCGTTTTGGAAATTCATTTCATCTTCGATGATAAATGCAAATGGGTCTAATCCGTTGTAGTCGCTTAATGAGTTGCTACTCCACTCTCCAATAAATGATAGATCTTCATCACCACTTACACTTGAATGCTTGAACCAGAACTCACTTCCGGCAGTCTTGTCGTATGAGCCCCACAATTCTAATCTTTCAGCCAAGATGAAGTTTAGGTACTCATCGTCCATCATTACATATGTCAAATTAGTAGTAGTTTCACATGAATTTGTGGTCTCGATATACACTGCAATTGTGTAATACCCAAGACCATCACATTGCAGATAAGTTCCATTATCAAAATCGGGTTGCATTCCTTCATCCGCACCATCTGTACAATCGGTTACATCATCATTTATTGCAGCGAATGTCACGCTCGTACCTCCATCATCACAAAGGAATTCAGATATATGTTCAGAGGCATTGAGAGATGCAGTAATCAGTTTGTATCCATCCACTCGTAATGTGTGGAATACTTGTGGTGATGGCCCCCAATTTCCAACTCGCTTATCGGTGCTAAATCCAGTATTCCACAAATATTCAGAACCTGATTCAGATGCGAATGTGTGAACAAAATTACTGTTTGACTGGATACCCTGGCACCATTCAGGGAATTGTTCGGAACCACTACTTTCTATCGTGGAATTAATCTCCTCTTCTGTGATAATTTGGTCAGCAGGGATATTGTATGATAGAGAACAGTCCCAATAATAATCTCTGGCGTTGTAGTATGTTTCAACAAGTAATGGCGATGCTGCCGGTGGGTAATCATCTGATACTTCGACATTGATTTCATCATCGTCTAATATCGTAATTGTAGACACGGTATTCTCAAATTCAGCATCAAATCCTTCAGAATCTACAGCCTCAGCAACGTATTTTACCATCTGCAAGTTTTCATCGAAACTAATGTAAATCGTTCCTTCTTCATTTGTTGCAAATATAGTTTGGTAACCATCTTCTACAACCATTGACCATTCAAATTCCGAGAACTCTATCGCATCAGGGAACATTGTCTTTTGTCTTCCATCTGCGAGTATTTCATCAATCTCTTCTTGAGTGACACCTTCATCAGTTCCATCTTGACAATGTACAATTCCATCATTTACCCATTGGATTGGAATATCATATTCTTCTTCATCACATGTGAAATATGGATCCATAGAAATGTCATCGCCATTCCCTTTCTTTATTGCAGCATTTAGCAGATTATTCGAGTCTCCAATTTCATCATTAACTAAATACCACTCATCCTCAGAGAATACGTTGATTATATCTCCTTTTTGTCTTACTTGGTAATTGCCGAAATCCATTCCATTCATCTTGTAGCGATATGTGTAACTTATTGATTGATCATCGGAATCAAAAATCTCAATGATTGTTACTTCAGTATTTATCGAATCTCCTTCAATTGTGGAATCTGTTTCCATTATCGCTTCCACCCCGTATGTTCCACCATTAGATCTTCGTTGATCGAAATCTAACATTTGTGTCAATGCAGCGGTTTCTAGTTCGCTTTGTTCTGCAGCCATCACACAAGAACCATCATCTTCATCGGCACCTGAGTCATAGTTTACTGCATCAGAATCTGTGCAACCAGTACTTGGGTCATTGTCTTCATCATCTCCGATACATCCAGCTAAGGACATGGCGACCAGTAGAATTGATAGTAGCAGAGCATTTGTTCGCTTCATGTACATGGTAAAGGTCCTTGGTTATTGAACATGTTAGGAGATTTTTGTTGTTCAGTCTAAATGGATTACAATATTCATTGAGATAAGTTATTTGACCAATTGATGCATTGTCACATCATGGACGAATGGAGTTCTAGCGATTTAAGCCCTGGAAAAATGTGGAATATGCTGAAAAGTTCAGATCCGCAAATTGATGAACAATTTTATCGTTTACCAGATGGAAGGTGGGATGTTAATAGACTAAATGAAGGAGTTGCGAGATTACAAAAGCAAGAGGAATTGCGACTCAAACAAGAACATGAAAATTACATTTTGATGCAAAATCAAAAAGAATTGGCAAGGGCAGAAAGAACTTATCACAAAAAAATTCAGCGTAAAGAACAATCTAAATTCGTTGATTTAACAGTTTTCAAAGTTGGAATGCATATGTATCTTTGGCCAGTAATGTGCCAATTATTTCTCCTAATTGTGATGTTAATACTGCCAACTAGCACCCTCATTAGCAGTTTACCCATCTTCTTAATTATAATTGTAAGTTTAAATGTAATATTTTGGGTTAGTATTCCATTGATGACAAAAAACCTGGCAGATCAGATTTTGAAAATAGATAACAGGACGAAACACCTGTTAGAAAACCAACCATAATTGCTTCTGATTTCGAACCAACCAATAAGGCGAATTTAAAAAATTCCAATAGTTAAGCTATCTGACTCATCATTTACGACGTCTGATATCACCATCTGTCAAATATTTGCACCAAAAATGGATTATATACTGATTAAAACGCAGCCTTGTGTGGACAGATGAGCAATTGTTGGAACAGGGTTGGACAAGAGAACAAATCGATTTACATCGTTCTGATCAAGCAACTAAAATCGATGCTGAGGCCATAACCAATGTTAGTGATAACCTAGAAGATGTACAACAATTAGTGCCTGAAGTTGAAGACATTCCATCCTCACTTGTGGAGAGTAAAGATCTCAGTTCTTTGGCTAAGAAAGTTGGATTCGCTGGATTTTCACCAGGATTATCTGCAGTTCTTATGTCTGCAATTATTGTACTTGTGCCAATATCAATTTACAGTATGTCTACTACAGAAGGAATTCAAGGTGAAGCAGGCGCTGATGGAGGAGATGGTGCAAATGGAACGAATGGTTCGAGTTTCCATCTTGTTGAATCAACTAACCAACTTCCAATTTGCGATTCATCGATTGATAATCAAATATTTTTTATTGCCTCGGAATCCGGATTTCAAGTTTGTCAAAATAGCATTTGGTCAATGATTGACCTTACTGGCCCTTCTGGGATTGATGGTTCAGATGGTACAAATGGTACTGATGGTTCCAATGGACAAGACGGTGCCAATGGGACCAACGGTCAAAATGGCGCAGATGGAAATGATGGCGAAAATGGTCAGGACGGAACCAACGGAAGCGATGGTGCTGACGGCTCCAATGGATTGACATCACTAATTGTTTCAAGCGTTGAGCCAAACGGTGTTAACTGTCCAACAGGTGGAACAAGAATCGACACTGGAATCGACAGCAATTTGGATTCTTTCTTGTCACCAGATGAAATTGATGATACCATTTTCGTTTGTAATGGCGCAGATGGAAATGATGGAGCGGACGGTGCGGATGGACAGGACGGGAGTTCAACAACCACAATGATGGTTGCGCGTCTTTCCATTGCACCGGCTTATCTTGGATGCAATGGCACTGGACAATTACTACAACAGGGATTGGATGATGGTTCTGGAAATGGCATCGCTCAAAATGGGATTCTTGAATCAGGAGAAATTATCTCCAGTTCTCTAATTTGTACTACATTCTCTGTTGATCAAGTTGAAGACTTATTCGTAGGAATGAATGGAAGTAACCCCGATGATTTCTGCACCATAAACTCGACTTTGTATTTCACTGCAAATAATGGCACTACGAATGGAATTTGGTCAGTGGATGTTAACGGTAATATTTCTTCAGAGTATACTGGTACTGCATTAGGAATGCGCGTAATCGGGAACCAGTTGATGTTCCTAGGCCAAGATCCATTTACTTTTGATGTAGAACCGTATGTTTTCGAACCATCCAACCAAACAGCTTGGCGAATCGCAGATATTTTCCCCGGTAATCAAGGAAGTTTTGCTGGAGGGTTCACATTGATTGGGACAACTGTGTTTTTCTCCGCACGCGACAGTGCTAGCTCAACTGGGATAGGATTGTATGACCTTTGGGCCTATGATACTGTGAATTACAGTGTATGGAAGGTAGAGGCAGATATTCAGCCAACTAGTTTGGTAACTGTAAATTCAGACCTATATTTCTCAGCTCAACCACAGATTGGAGTTACTGGAATTGAATTATGGAAGCATGAGACAGCTACAAACACCACATTCATGGTTAAGGACATCAACCCTGGAACTCTTTCATCAAACCCTTCTCATCTTACGGTGATGGGGACGACCATCTACATGTCTGCTAATGCGGGCACTACCCATGGAACTGAATTATATGCATATGAGACAACGAACAACTCTGCATGGCTCGCAGCAGACATCCGGCCTGGTTTTGCTGGAAGTGCGCCTTCAGAACTGGTCATACTTGGAACACGAGTTTACTTACAGGCAATATCAGGTTCACATTTTGAAATGTGGGCTTATGAAAGCAGTAACAATTCGTTCTGGGAGGTTACCAATATACAATCAACATCAGGAACGGGCGCACCAAGCGAACTAACAGTTCGTGGGAATACTATATTTTTCTCGGCAGATGATGGAACAACAGGTGAAGAATTATGGGCTCATAACACGATTAATGAAACCACATGGCAGGTAATTGATTTGAAACCTATTGGCGGCTACATTGGCGACATTCACGTTCACGATGACAATGTATACTTCGCTGGTGAAGACAATTGGGATGGTATCGAATTGTGGAAATTGATTTTCAGCAGAGATGTATCATTTGTTTAGAATATTGCAATATTTCCATCACAATAATCTGCAATAAAGTAGGGGAAATCGATATATCATATGGACGAGACCTCAACTTATGTCTAAGGGCGCTAAAGTACAAAATCTAACTATTTCTGCAATTTTTGTAATCATGGTTTTGTCGCCATTTGCTCCAACAACTTCAGCGTCATCAGAAGAATACGAAGACCCTATTGCTTTCTTACCAGGATGGAATGAAAGCATGAATGTTTTGCCCAACGATTATTCTAATTATCAGCTTATTAGTGGAAGCAATGATTCAGATGTTTCAGGGTTTGATTCGGTTGGAAATTTCTATGCTGCAGCGACTGAAGCTAACATAGTCTTAGGAGATTATAATAGTAATCAAAGAGGAATACACATAGTAAAATTCGACCCGAATGGTACGCTATCATGGGGCAAGGTTATCTCATCAAGTAATTATTGCACCTCTTCCAGCCATTCTTATTGTAATGTAATATCTTTACACATTGTTGACGAAGATGAGTTCTATTTACTGATCGCAATAAGATATTCTTCCCTAACCTTCTCACCTGCAGTTAGTACTAACTCGGGGACATATCAATTAGTCATCGCTCACCACAACAGCAGTGGGTGGTCTTGGGCAGAGGCAATTGGGACAAATGGATATGCGCATCAATATGTTGTTGATTCTCATGTCGATAGTTCGAATGATTTGGTAGTTCTAGTTGCAGGTTCAACATCCGGTTCTTATCAGGAGTACTCATTGATCGGTTACACAGAATCAGGAGGTAAGTGGAACAGACTTCTAGAAACATATTATGGCTCTCCAACTTACACAAGTAGCCCCATCATGATGGACATTGAAGGAACTACAACTCATATTTTCGCATTAACTAAAACAAATCTAAGATATGACTCGCAATCGACATATTGCTCAAGTGTAGCAGAATTAGGTTATTGTTATGCTTGGATTTCAATTGATACTAATGGTGCGAGAACTTCTCAAACAT
>QQSA01000001.1:3098-29729 GCA_003602535.1 Candidatus Poseidoniales archaeon | reverse complement strand
GATCTATCTGGACCAAAAGAGATGATGCATATTCTCAGAATAGAGGATTAATCGACC
The DNA here is from genome assembly GCA_003602535.1 of Candidatus Poseidoniales archaeon. Taxonomy (GTDB): domain Archaea; phylum Thermoplasmatota; class Poseidoniia; order Poseidoniales; family Poseidoniaceae; genus MGIIa-K1. The sequence goes on along the minus strand of QQSA01000001.1, from coordinate 29,672 downwards.
ATGAGAAGGTCGAAATGTCATTTATCGGTGGTTAATTATCCAAGTTAGGTAACTTGATGTCAATCAATATAGTATTACTTCCAGTATCTACTACCTGAAAGAAATGGTCTCCACTATCACAATCTAATAATGCACAGTTGATAACGAAATAATCACCTTTGGTCATTGACCATCCAGCGTCTCTATCGTGGAATGAGATATTTGTTCCAACTGTCCCATAGACATCAGGGTCGTTGACAAAGCCAGTGTGCTCGATTGAACTTTGTCCGCTATTATTTACAATAAACCACTCCAACTTAGCGGGGTCTATCGATTGATCGATGCTAGTGATCGTGATTACATGATAACCATTAGAAAGAGCTCTGACCGAGGAGGAAACCTTTGGTTTCGCCTTCTCAACGTTATCCAAAGTTGACGCCATCATAACGAAAACCATGCTGGAAAGTAGTACTGTTATTGCTAACAGCAATACAGTTGCGATGACCGGACTGACTGCCTCATCGTCCCTCACCATGATACCCCCTCGCATTCAAGCCACTTGAATCAACCGCTCAAATCAATGAAAAATCATCATTAATGCTTGTTCTCTAAATTATCCAGAACATCCTACGACATGTTACTGCACGCCATATAATTCCTTTAGTTAACCTATTGAACATCAGATTCAAAATCCAATCTGGCAAACGGAATAGAAGACTTCCTATTTTGAAAGAGCGTTTTGAATTCCTCATTACTTTGCCCATTTGTTTCTTCCATATTTTTTCGTAATTCTCAAGCGGGGTGCCATTTTTCAGGTTTTCACAGATTACTTGTCCTGCAATTCTTCCACCTATCATTGCAATTGTAATTCCTGCTCCATTAGATGGCAAAACCATTCCAGCAGAATCTCCTACTAGCATGTAATTGCCTTTTACGAATTTCTTTATTGTGCCAGACATTGGTAAAGATCCAGCTCCATTGAATGTAATATCTCCATCATATTTTGAAATAAATTCATCGGTATATTGGTTTAGACTCTTACCTTTCGCGAAACTTCGTTGGATACCAAGGCCAATGTTTGCTCCGTTTTGTTTAGGGAACATCCACGCATATCCTCCTGGAGCCATTGAACCAAAGTGTAACTCTACTGCTTCTCCATAATCGCCTTCCATCAATACAAATTTGACAGGAATTTTTACGGATTTTTCAGTCCAATAATCTCTTCTTATTGGGCCATTATGCCCTCCAGAGTCGACTATAATTTTGGCAGATAATGTTTCACCGCTTTTCAGAAAAACGGTATTTTCTTCTACCCTTTCTACCCTTGTGTCTACCATGTAAGTTGCTCCTGACTTTTTCGCCAGATCTACAAGAAATTCGTCATGAGCAACTCTATTCAAAACATAACCATCGAAATCAAACTTCAATGGTTTGCCAGATGGCGGAACTAAATGCATTTTGTTTGAATGACGGGAAATCGCTGATTCCGGAGTTTGGAATAAGTCATCCATGTCGGGGACATCGGGGCACAATCTCCTCATTTCATCATTGGTAGGGACTAATTCTCCACATTGTAATGGTGTTCCAATTGGGTCTCTGCCATCTATTACTAAGACATCAGCGCCTCCAGAAGCGGCGTACCTGGCAACAGTACTGCCTGCAGGCCCTCCTCCAATAACAATGACATCTCTATCAAAATTTGACACACTAGCACCTCATGAGTGACGATTCTGAACCATTTCCACTACATGTTTAAGCAGTTGCTTTGCTTCACAATCCTTGAATTCAGAAATATGTTGAAGAGCTCTTTCCAGATGGTTATTTATTAGAATCTCAGAATATTTGAGACTCTCTGCACTCTTTAGCAAACTAATCAACTCATCAAATAATGAATCATCAAAATTTCGGATAATTTCCGCTAATCGTATTCTTTGTTTACCATGTAGTAAAGTCAATGCATGAATAAGAGGTAGCGTCATTTTACCTTCGTAAATGTCGGCTCCTCTTGGCTTCCCCATTCTCTCATCACCACGAATGTCTAGTAAATCATCTACTAACTGGAATGCAATTCCAAGTTCTAATCCGAAGTCGAATAATTCCTGGCACTCAGCATCTGTAGCATTGGCAACCAATGCTGCTCCTTTACAACCTGCCGCAAATGGCCCAGCAGTTTTCCCTTTAACAATCTCAAGATAGTCTTCAGGTGATGTAGACAAATCTAGAACATGATCCAATTGACTGAATTCAGCACTTGCAAGTTTTGAACAATAATCGGCCATTACATCAACGACTTCTTCTTTGTATCTTCCTCCAAGTCCGAAACCTTGTACGAATAACCAATCTCCTCCGATTATTGCTTTAGGTTGACCCACTAAGGAATGCATAGTTTCCTCACCTCTTCTGGTCAAAGCCTCATCATTGATATCGTCATGAACTAAGGTTGCAGTATGTATGAATTCAGATGCTAGTGAAAGTGGCATTATTTCCTCACTGTTTTCTCCGCCGGCTAATTCATACGCCAAGTGGACAAGAATAGGTCGTAGCCTTTTTCCACCTGCCAAAAGAATGCGTCCTGAAACTTCAGCAACTTCGCCATGAATGGCGCATTGCTCTTCAATCATAGACTCTAAATTAGCATTTATGATGTTACGCAAATCTTCGAGTGCATCAAGCGCGACGTTCGCCTCCATGGAATGTCCCACAAGGGTCGCCTTCTTAACGAGTGGCGGGCGCCCGTAGATTGCCGGTATCTACTGGCCGAGGTGAATGTGATGACTGACGAGGACCGATTCGAGATCCTTTTATGTCCAGAAATAGGAGATGGAGTTAGCACACACGTTGAGAAATTCATCGATAGCTCACCAGATGGACTTCAGTTGATTGCTAAACCTGTACCTCATGTAGAATCTGCAATTGAATTATTGCTTGATGGCCATGGAGATATGGTGCCAGTATCTGCAAAATGGTGGTATGGTAACAGAATCAAAGGCCTATCTTCAAATTTAGTTCTTCCAAGAAGAGAACCAACGAGGGTTCTTGTCGGTGAGGACAAACCAGAATATATTCCTAAAAGGGGTATCATTGTAGCAGATTGTGAAATAGTCAAGAGACAATTAATTAGGTCAAGACAGGACTTGAATGTAATTTTGCCTGAAGATTTCGGAGATGCTCCAAGCGATGTTTTTGAACGTGTAAAATGGTTAGAAGAATTGCGTTTGGATGAAGAAATTGACGGCTACACAACCACTCGAACTTTACATTCATCTCTTCCATCAAGAGCTCGAAGGCATACTTTAGGCATGCAACGTCAAGATGATACCAGGTCGAGATTTATTCCAGTTCCATTGGAAGGATATACTATCTTGTTGACTAGGGATGATTTTCCAATCTCCAGATTTTCTAAAGTAATGGATGCAGGGGCTTCACTTTCTCTTAGACTGGAAATGACAATATTGGATAGCATTGATGAAAATATGCAGAATAAGATTGGTCTCGTAGTTGAACAGAGAAAAGTTAGAACGATATTGACTGATGTCGGAAATAGAGGCAGGACATTAGGATTTGAAAATCCTCTTACTGAGTGGAAAACATTCACAGCATCATCTGAAAATCAAGGACCTAAAGATTCAGATCCTAGAATTGATATTATTCTCGAAACAGTTAGCTTGGATGGTATGGTCACAACAAGTGTGGAACGTATATTCCCATTAGAAGAAAGCCACTCTGGAGCTCATAACCTAGTTTTCAATTGGAATCAGTTATTGAAAATAATGCGAGAGGTTCCAGAAGAAGATAAACGTGGAAGAATGAAAGAATTGATGGACGAATATATCGATGATCTGGTTTCTAAAGGTAGATTATCAGAAGATAGAATATATTCTCCATTGATGAAGAAAGAGGATTATGAGTAATCTGGATTTTCTTCACCGGTCATTTCACGAATTTTGTTTCTTTGAATTTCAATATTTTCAGGGTCACGATTATCTCCTGCAAGTACCAAATCATATCCATTATTATTCAATTCTCTAGATAATTCAATCATCTCAATTGGGGGATTAATATCTACGACATCTGCAATAGCCTCATCGATTTCTCTTGCAGATGATTCCCAAGAACCAGAAAGTTTGAGTAAATCTTTGGTCAATCTTTCGATTATATCTACTGCAGAGGGCGGCCTAGCCAATATGGCCTGTGTTCTTTTGACAGAATCTAGGTGAAGTAATCTCAGTTCGCCTAAGCGATTTGCAGCTCCAATAATTTGGGTCGACATCATTTCTCTGTCACCATTTTTGACCAGTTTTTTCCTTGCCCTTTCCAAATCTTTTCTCACTTCAGTGGATCCTGCACTAATTGCGTCTTGAATACTAGCGACTTCATTGAGAATATCTTGAACAGCCTCAACTCGATCTCGCATCTCTTGTTCAAGGCGGGTTTCTTCTCTTCGAAGGTCATGTCTGACACTATCGATGATTCCTGATGCGAGCGCTGTTGCCTCTTTCAGAGTAGTTTTTGCTGCTCTTTCATGTCGGCCCATGACTCGCCCTCAAAACTACTCTCAGATTCAAAGGTTTGAAGATTTGCCCTAACATTTGGTAGAATTTGTTTGGCCCCGTAGGGGCCTTGAATGTGAAAATAACCTCTCATAATCGCCATCAAATCTCATTTCATGGGGTGCAACCTCAAATATGGAGAGGAGTGGAGACGTGCTGGAGGAATGCAATTGAACGACAAGCAAACCCTTCTTTCTGAACTTCATCAGGCTAGATTAGATCGCCTGAAAGAAATCTGTGCAGAGCACGGAATTTCAAGAAATGGTTCTGTTGAAGTGCTGCGAGGTAAACTAATCGCAGATTTAGTTCTAGATGAATGGGATTTTTCTCCAGAAGGTATTGATTCGATTTTGAATAATGATTTAGGAGATGTACTCGCTGTATTTGGAGTTAAAAAATCTGGTTCAATCAGAGAGAGGAGGCAACGCCTTTACTTACATCTGAACCATGATGCTAAACAGCTAACCCCTGAAAAGTTGGATAAATTATCTCGTGATCAATTGCATGAATTATGTTCCAAACTTGATTTACCTCGTTCTGGAGCAAAACAAGCTCTATTGATGAGAGTAGCAGGCGTACTTACTTCTCAATCCGGTTCTTGGGGAATGATCAAGAAGAGTTTACGAAGGCCAAGAGGAAAGCCAAAAATGATTCCAATACCTTCTCCATCTGATGAGTATGACAACATTTCGTCAACACCAGTACAGACTAAGGTTCAGGTTGTTGAAACAATTCCTGAGGATATACCTGAGGAAATTGAATTTGTTGAAGAGGTATCTGAAGTTAATGAAGTTGAAGTTATCGATATTTCGCCTAAGGTCTCTGAAGAGGTACATCCTGTGGCCCCAGTAGTAGAGTTAACCGCTTCGGTAATTGAAATTGAAAGTCGAACTGCAGAGATAGATTCCCTTTGTAGAGATTATTTGATGGTAGGTTCAATAAATGATTCAGATGATGTTGATGCATTCATTTCTAGTCTTAGCAATCATGGCTTACCAATTGCTGACCAGAATGCTGCAGATTTCGTTAGAGCACGCCTATATTCTCTAGATGCAACGTCAAAGGCAGAGAAAGATGCTATGCATTCAATGCCCAATTCTTGGAGAGAAAGAGAGGCACTAAGAAATTTTGAAGAAGTTAGGGATTTATTGAGAGATTCCCTGCCTGAATTGATTAAATCAAATCAAGGAAATATGATAAAAGCCCGAATGGCATTCGAAGATAAGGCTCGTGAATTATACTTAGACTTACGAATACCTTCTGTTTCAGGAAGAGTTCACGCCCTATTCGATTTGCAGATTTCTTTAGACGACGAAATTGCTGCAAGTGATCCGAGAACAGCCAGAAGAACAAGAGTAATTAGAATCTTACAACATGGCGCAATACATCTTCAACCAGGCGAAAGAAGAACTTTGGATAGACTAGAACGAAATATCGAAGGTTTCGAACAATTAGTAGAAGCAATATTGGAGAAGGCAGGAGGGAACTATGGCGATTCTCAGCAGACTTTGGTAATTCGTTTCCTTGAAAAGAAAGGCTATGATGTCAATAATTCTGAATTAAGACCGAGAGTGATTGCTGCAGCAGGAGTAGTTGGTGCTGAGTTAGGACATATTTCACCATCTGAAATTCCAAGAATTGCTCCTGGAATAAAAGTTTCAGACACTGAGGTTGAATCAATAATTTCTGATTTGAGAAGATTAGCTCAACAATTCAAATCTAAAGATGAAGAAATTAAGGTGGATGAGGAATTAGAGTTAGCCGAATCTGTTGCAGATGCTGCAGATCGTGTAAATTCGCTCAGAACCAAGATCGATGGAGTCGACGAATTACTTGCTCGTTTGAATCTATCAAACAATTAACGTGAAGCATAGTATCCTTGGATAACCTTGGTCACAGTTTCAATATCTCTAATGTCTCTATGCAATAAGTCATTCAAAATCTGTTCTCTTTGCTTCACATGTTGTTCAAATTGTGCAGGTGTTATACCCGCTGCTGTACAAATTGTCTCACGCATCTTAGATGGAATTCCAGTTTCTTCAATTGTATCTGTAGCCGCATTATATTTCCAAATCGCATTCAGTCTAGGCTTATCACCCTCCATTCCAGCAACTTCAGCAACTTCAGTAATCTTTCTTGCAGTCTTACCATTAACATGTAATCTTGCTTGAATAATAATCAAATCAAGTCCAGTTAACATAATTGGAGGCACATTCATTGGAGGATTAATCATTCTTGTAATTGTCTCCATAGCAGTATTTGCGTGCAGAGAACCAAATGATCCATCGTGTCCAGTATTCATTGCAGTAAGAAGCGTTGCAGCTTCACTTGAACGAACTTCTCCCACAATAATTCTGTCAGGTCGCATTCTCAAACTTGATTTCAGACAATCGTTCATGTCTACAGCAGGTGTTCCATCCGGTCTTTCTCGACGTGTTTCCATTCTTAGCCAGTGGTCGTGGTAAACTTGCAATTCAGCGGTATCTTCTACTGTAAGTAGGCGCTTATGCCATGGAATGTACATCCCAAGACAGTTCAATGTGGTTGTTTTACCAGAACCTGTTCCTCCTGCAATTACGAAATTTGCAGGTCTGCTATCGAGTCCTTCAATCCAGACCCACATCATCGCAGCCAATCTCAGATTAACCGTTCCGAATTTGATCAAATCAACCATGGTTAGAGGGTCTTCTCTGAACTTACGAATTGTCAGTGTAGGTCCATCTGGTGAAACTGGTGGTATTGTGCCGTTGACTCTGCTTCCATCAGGCAATCTTCCGTCAAATATTGGCACCATACCTGGGCCGTCTCCTAATGGGACAGAGGTGAATGCTGCGATATTCTTTGCAATATCTAACCCTTCTGAATCTTCTACCCAAATATTTGTTCGGCACATGCCATGGTCTCGATGCGCAACTTTGACACATTGAGCTCCACCGTTGTACATCACTTCTTCCAAATTATCATCTTCAAGTAGAGCCGCTAGATTTCCATATGGATTTGGTTCAACTACTCCGTCCACATAATACATTGGCGAGGGATGATTTGCTTCCATGTAAACAGTAATTCTTCCATATTGATCCAATATTTTTTGCATTTATTAACCTCCAATTAAAAGCGAACCTACGTGATAAATTGTCATAGATACCGCCATCCAAAGCGGTGCCCACCAAAGTGCTGAACGCATGCGTCCTAACATTCTTCCACTAATTCCAATCGCTACCAAAGATGCAGCTCCGAAAAACAAAGTGAAAGATGAATTGAATGAATCTAATTGGTATCCTTCACTTCTAGGTGCGAAGAGTCCAACAATGAAAGCAATTAGGAAAGGTAATCCTACAGATACAAACATGATAATTAGGATTGAGCGACCCATTAGATCTGATTCTCTTCTATTCATCAAATCATTAAGTCTCTCATAATCTCTTGACATGTCTGCTAGAATGTCCCTTAGCGGAGCATCCTGTTCTATAGCGGTAGATATCAGGTGCATTACTCTTTGAACTTGAGAGGATCTAGACTTGGTTGCGAAATTAGATAGTGCAGAATCAAATGAAGATGCATGACTTTCTGCAAGTGTCTCTTTCAGCAATTTACCTAAAATCCCGTTGTTCCTGTCTGCTTCTGCCATCATTGCTTGCTGAAGACCAAGACCTGCTCCTAATGAGTCAGATAGTGCTTCCAATAGTGCTGGTAAGTCATTTTCAATGGACCTTCGCCTTCGTCTTTCAAGGATAGGAGGTATTCCTCCAATTGAACAAGCAACTCCTAAAGTGATAATGAATAGTAGTAGTGGTTCATTTCTAAACATCTCAAGAGTGCCATAAATCATGATATCACAATCCTGGATCCTTGGTATGTGCCTTTAATCCAATCATTACCATACCTAATAATGTCAGGAATAATCCCATATTTACGACGCTCATAATTGTCCCTTGCTCGACATTACCCATTCCTGGGATGCCGCCATCCATTAGCTGGGGGATCAATCCTACGATTGATAGAATAATTGGGCCAATCATCCCAATTGATAGTAATGTTTCAGGTACTCCTCCCAATTCCTCGATATATTCTTTCACAGCCTCAGTTCGAGTTTCTTCCATCCTCTCACCTTGTTTGCGTAAGGTTTCGATGATATCCGTATTCTGAGTTACGTTATTCAGCATGGTATTGATTACTCTCTTGTAGCCATCAGTTTCTGCTTTTTTCAGAAGGTCTCTGAGTTCTCTTTCCAATGGCTTCCCTTTGTTGATATTGTCCATAAGATTTGAGAAATCCTTAGAGATTATTCCATATCCTCCTTGAGAAATCGAATGTATTGCTGCTTCAAGTCCAACACCTGATCCCATCAGAACATCTAATGTTCTTATGACATAGAGAATTTCTTTGGACTCATCTAGTGACCTCATGGATTCACCTCAGCGTATATCTTCTATAAATTCGAATGTGTAAATATTCTTTGAACCATCAAATTCAATTTTCCCAAAAACAGTTTTTACATCCCTTTCTTCAAATGGATCATGAATGTATGGTTGACCACTTCTGAACATTTTCAGTACTTTTTTGTAATCGTCAGAATTCATTTCGCCTCTAACTGTGTAAACAGCTGACTCCGCGCCTTCATCGACCAAGTCATCTCCTTCTCCTCCGTGGAGAACAGTACGAGTAATTCGTCGTGTTATTGCGACACTAATGTCTGCATTCGGTAGTCTAAGCCAATCTGAACTAGAGGTCCCACTTGCTGGGCGGATAAAGAAATCAGTTCCTGCCATCTTCTCACCTAAACTGATGAGGACGCGAACAGAACTTCAATCTGTTGGAGTAATCAATCTCAAACTGTAATCTTGAACCAGCCAAATCTTGGTTCATGAACAGTACCTTCTTCCGATAAATCATCTAAACTTGATTCAGCAGCATCTCTATCATGCCCTCTTGCTGCAGCATTGGATAGAAGTGTGTCGAAATCAACACCTTCTCCTTGGTCAAGACGAGAGATTAAATCCAGCATTACTTTCTTTAAATCAGTATCACCAGTAGCCGCGCTATCACTTGCTTCTTCTGTTATATCAAGGCTGGATTGAGGACTCGTAACTTCTGCAATTGGGGATGGCATTCTATCTTCTGCAATGTCTAAAGTTTGCATTATGTTTAGTCGATAAGATTCCAAATCGACATCTCCATAATGTTCGTTAGCAAGCAAGATTCCTTCACGTAGATTCTCAGCTATACCTGCCGATGCAAGTGATTGCATGTTCTTTTCAAGAGAAGAAGATTTCTCGTGTGCATCAATTCGATTTAGCATTCCTTCAGCAGCCTTAACAAGCCATTCGCGGTAATTAGATCTGGTAATTACTGCTGCTTCTTCAGGCCTCAAACTAGTGTAGACTGCTCCCTCTTCACTTTGGAAATACCTAGCTTTAGCAGTCATAATGAGCATTACAGTTTCACCATCATCTATTCTCGAAGATAATTGAACAGTCAATTCTCTCATAGACTCCGGAGCATAATCTCCAACAGAGAAATAATGCAATCCTGATGGATCTCTAAGCTGACCTTGCCATAGAGTTGCTCCATTAGAGGTTTCTCGCGGCTCCAATCTTTCAAGTAATCCTGCGACAACTAGTCGATTCACTTTTGCTCCTAATTTTGTAATAACAAATAGTGGATCAAATTCACCAGAACCTTGTTGGTGCAGGGTCGAATCTCCAAACTCTGATGCTAGCATATGCCAAGCAGGTTGTCTTCTAGCTCTTCTAGCTGGTTGCAATCAAACCACCCCCCACTTGTTTCTCAATTCGGCTGCGACTAAGGCTGAATCAATTTCAATCAATTCTGCAGAATCAGATAATAACATAGCACCTTGTTCATCAACAATTGTTCTTCCAGATGCTTTCAATTGTCTTCCAAGCATTAGTTCTCGCAAACTTTGGACAAATGACATAGTTCCGTTTTCTTGAATATCAGCGGCTATTTGGTCTTGTTTCATGTTGATCAAAGATTCAGTTGCATCTTTATTTAGGATTAATGAAATTGTAGATTCTCCATCATCCAAAACCATGCGTAATCTCACATCAGTATTGCCTTCTTGTGGGCCATGAGTAGCACATACACCATCTCTAAGAACACGTCTACATTCTTTGCAGCGACTAATTATTCCAGAATCTTCTCGTATTGAAATCACATGACCGGTAGTAGAAACTCCAACTCTGCTAGTACCTGATGCTAAATCTGTCAAAGCGACTTCAACCACGTTATCTGTCAAATCAAGCCCATCTCCCCATGGGGCAGCAGCCAGGACTTCGATTTGTGAAACATCATCTATTGTAATGTCAGGTATACCTTGCCATGCCCTTACTCGTACTCCTCGTAATCTTACAACTACTGGCATCTCTTCAAAATTAAACGGTGGTTCAGACCAAATCGAGCATCTGCACCTTCCTGTAGGGTCTGCAATATCTCCTGACCAGACACTTTTATCTTCGCCGTCTTTTCCTTTGAAATCTCTTCTGATCATTTTTTGAATTTCAACAATTATCTCAACATCTCTAGAACCGTCTCTCAAATCTTCTATTTTACTTACTGAAAGAGCTACTAAGTCATCAGCAGAAGCAAAATTAGCATCATGAAATATCTCGATCCTAGTTGTAGAGTTGATATTTATTTCAGGTGTGTCTCTGAATACATTTATTGAAGCGTTCTCAATCTTCAATAACGAACCTATTTCGTGATCGAAAGATTCCCATGAAAGGAATCCAATGGCTCCTGTATCGTCAGCAATACGTCCTCTTACTACATCTATAGAACCAGAGCCGTCTTTGCGGTGAATCTTATCTTTACGACTTGCTAATAATCTTCCAACTATGGTTGCATTACCAGGAGATTTGATCGTATTGATGTCAACGGGTTCTCCTGGTTCAGTAATTGTTCTCTCACCTTCTCTAAGTACTACAATCCGACTTGATTGATTGATATTGATACTCATTCTCCCTTGATATTCGTTAACAGATACTCCTTCGAGCCTCACAACAGCGCCTGGGGCGATGTTAGGATGGTTGCCCCAATCTTTGAACTCCCACCTAGTTCTACTACCGCCTTCAGACCATGGTTGATCTTCCAATAATCCGTATGGTACAATTTTTTCTTCACCACGAACCATTGTAGTTCTTGGGTTGTGAGTGACAATTTCAACTTCGATCTCTACATTTCTATCTTCGCCAGATAGTTCAGATAATTGTTCCACCTTCTTTATTGGAATCGATTGTCTCTGCGTTGTATTTGATTGCGCATTGCTTGGTGTTACAACTCCTGTATCTGATTGAAATCTTCTAAGCACTGAACGCATTGCATCTTCAGGAGGTATTAGGAAATCCTTTTCATATCGTGCGAATGCTTCTGCGACCTTTTCAGCATCAGCTTCAGGTACTTGCTTCATTACCTCCGATACATGTGCGGCATAATCGGACATCAGATACACCCCGACAGTCCAAATTCATTTTCTGGCCCGTCATAGGACGGGTGTTCGGGCTTTCGTGCATGTTGGTTGAGTTCTATTGACACTCCCTTCACCTCCGTGGAGTTAGATGTTCATTGGAGACGGTTCATGAAGATGTCTGCCAGTTTGGATGAGAAACTGAAACTAATCGACTTAAGCAGGGTTTACTCTCAAACCATCCATTAGTAAAACATCAGGTACGTGCATTGAACCAGTACTGTAAGAGCCCTTTCTAATCGATGAATCTCCAAGAATCACTTTACTAGACAATGCTTTAGCTAGATTTCCAGATAAACCTGCTTGAGATAGTGCCCCCACAACATTGCCATTTTCCACTTTTAGAATAGTTGAAGTTGTTACTGAGAAATCGCCACTAGTTGGGTTAGCAGTATGTGCTCCCATTACACTATGGACAATGTATCCATTATCCATTTCTTGGATCAAACGATCTCGGTCGAATGTTTTTGCTGATGACGAGAGAATTAAGTCACTGCAGCCACATAATGGTGGAGAAGTATGTCCTCCCCTAGATGCAGATCCTGTAGATTCAGCGAATTCTACCCTTCCTTCAGCCACAGATTTAGCAGCATCTCTTGTGGCCCATAGCTCCCCGTTCAATCGACCAGAATCTACAATGCTTCTAGTTTGGGAAGGGACTCCTTCGCTATCTCTGGAACCAGATGACATCCCACCCTCCATCAGACCATCATCTGTCAAAGAGAGGTGCTCGGCCATGACAATTTGGTTCATTTTTCCAGACCAGAAAGACTCGCCTTTTGCTAATCTTTCTCCTCTTATAGCAGATGGAACTACTACGGAGAACAATGGTGAGAACCCATCCGATGTCATGAGAACAGGACAATCTTCAGTATCTCCTCCAGGAATTTTTTCTCTGGTAACTTGAGCCCAGTGTACTGCTTTTTCTACGCTGGACGTGATGTCATCCAGGATTTTCCTTGAAGATTCTCCCTCGTAAGAAGATGTTAACTGATCATTCTCATCAATTGAAACATGTATGCCAATACCGTGTGAAGTGAAAACCCCTCCGTACTCAATTCCACTGCTTGTGACCAATGCTCCAGCCCCGGCTCCTACGCCGATTCCACCTCCTACTGCTACTGCTCTTGAATCCAACTCAGTAACTTTAGTTAGCACCTGGTCACCTTGTTCCAATAGGTCCTCGGGAGTCATATCGAGAATCGCTTTATCTTTCATTCCTCCCACTTCGGTTGCAGATTTATTTCCTGGCAGTTCAAAACCTTCGATCGAAGGTGAACGTTTGGCAATACTCAATGCTTGTTCAATCGCTCTTGATGCAGAATTGATGTCGACCAAATGAGCGTAGCCATAACGGCCATCTTCGACAATTCTTATTCCAAATCCCCCATCTCCTCCGCCGGATGCCATAGAAATTCTTCCGGCTTCAATCTCCATCGAATGACCATATCCCTGGTTTGCGTAAATTTCCCATTGCTGAACATTTGCTTTTTCACATTCTGCACCTATTGCAAGTGCAGAATCCATTAGCCTTTCAACCGCATCATCTGGAATCATAATCATCCCACCAGTGCTTCACGAATTCTCATCAATGGACCACCGTCTCCAACTGGAACAGTTTGTCCTTTACCACAGAAACCTGGTGCTGCCAAACGTGCATCTTTAGTTAACCCATTAACATCTTTCAGAATTTCTAGAGTCATTCCTGAAACACTGACATCTTTAACTGGACGAGATAGTGATCCATTCTCGATAATCCATGCTTCCTGAGCAGCGAATTGGAAAGATCCTCTGCCAGTATCTACTTGTCCTCCACGACTTCCGCAAGCATATACTCCAAAATCAATGTCTTCAATCAACTCATCTAGATCTCTGTGTGTTCCACCTTGAATTACTGTATTAGACATTCTAACCAGTGGGTGATGGAGTCCATCTTGAGCTCTTGCTCCTCCATTAGGCTCGATGCCAAACCGATGGGCGGTCTCTCTGTGGTTTAGATATTCAGTTAGTACTCCATTTACGATTAGATTCTTAGGTCTAGTATCTACTCCCTCGTCATCTATCGGATAACAACCATATCCACCTCTCATGGTAGGGTCGTCTACGACTGTGCATATTTCTGAGCCAATAGTTTCTCCAAGGCGACCTTCAAGACATGAGTCTCCAGCCGCAACTAAATCTGCTTCACATGGATGACCCAATGCTTCGTGAATATACACTCCTGTCAAATCTCTATCTGCTACTAGTGGCATTCTTCCAGAAGGTGCTCTTTCTGCAGAAAGCAACCTTAGTGCTGAAATCTTAGCATTTCGCCCCATTTCTCCGAGATCACACGCTTCGATTACCTCGAGGCCACCTTCTCCTCCATGCCTCATTCTATAGGAGACAACTTCATCTCCATCTCTAGCTGTAACCATCCCATTAATCAGGCTTCTTTGGAAAGACCATGTGCGATTCATTCCTTCACTAGTTATGAGTTCAGTGTGGATGTGTTCATCAGACCATCCAGTTGCGGTTGAAACTATTTTTTCATCATCCTTTGCTTCATTGTCTACCGCTAACATCATCTCAATAATTTGGTCTAGATCGGTATCACGTACATCTTTGGCACTTTTCCAATGAATTTCATCTTCAATAATCGGGACCTCCGCTAATTCAACCATATTTTGTGATGGTGAACGCCTTGCTGCGACAGCCTTTGCTAATCTAAAGGTTGATTCTATTTGTCCTGTAATAGACTCGATATCACTTGTAGAATGTACACCCCATGCACCATCTGCAAGGATTCTCATAGTAACCCCTACTTCTTGACCGGGGATTGCTCTCTCAAGTTTTCCATCTTTCAGAGATGCAGTATTTGTAGTCTCACTAACTAATCGAATTTCTGCATAATCAGCACCTAATCTAGTTGCCATATCAAGCGCTTTTGAGATTTTGTCCTCATCTAGCATTCTGCCACTTGAGAACGGGGATTCGGATTGCCGAGTTTTGACTACCATATTCCGACGGTAAAGCAGGAACTCTTTGACCCTTACGAAATTTAGCGCATATCTGCGAGGTGAATATGAGCTATAGCAGCATTTTCTAAATCACTAGATGTAATACCCATTCTTTCAGCATCGAAAATGCCGACATGTGGTCGATCTTCAAGCATTTTGAAACCCATTATCTCAACATGTTCTAAGAAATTCTCATCAATACCCTCTGCTGAAAGATCTACAATCCAAGCCTCAGTGTCTCCTTTACACAAACCTGCACGTTTGAAACTTGTAGCTATGTGATGTGTTCCAGAAAGAAGGCGTATGAATTCACCATCCAATGAATTTGATTTCATAGTTGATCGGTCTTTATTTCTTTGAAGTACATTGTAAGCAACCCAAGCATGAATATCACTGGCTAAACATGTCCCACTAATTAGTGCCCAGTATGTTGATTTCCTTTTCTCAATCCATGACATAGCCAAGGCACGAGGGTCATCACATGGCTCATCCAAAGCGACTCTCCTGCAGGGGAATATCGGTGCGGTCACAACATTCGCAGAGCATCATCAGTTTCAATCCTGACGCTCTCCAGGAAGTGGTTCATCATCAGTTCGTGGCTTTTTCTTTTTACCATCGACCGATAGAAGTCTAACAGATTCCAAAATTTTCCCAACTAGGTTAGGACCCCAACCTCGCATTGATTTTAGAGAATCTAATTCTTTAGGAGACATCTGTAGTAAGTCCGCAGGGGTTCTAATTCCTATTTTGGACAATGTCCTAGCACGATTTCGTCCTATGTTTTTTACTTGAACTAACTGTAGTAAATCCTCTTTACATCCTGCTCTAACTCTGGACCTTGTCAACTCAATCATTCCTACAAGTTGAGCAACATATCCTAAGTGTTCTTCAGCGAAAATATCGTCTCTAAGAAGTATTTCTCTTGCTGCATGTAACAACCAAGCCATCAAGTCAGTTCTCGAATGAACATCTCCTGGAGTGACTCCAATTGCCTTTTCAATTTCCCGAAGATCATCCTCTTCGTACCACATTTCGGTACACCATGCACTTTTCACTAAACCCATAGCTCTCTCATCGATTGGACTTTCTATAAGGAGTTCATCTTCGACCAGAGCTGCTTTTTGCCTCAATGTACTGCCAAATTCTAGTTCACTAGACTTAGGCCATAACGAAATGAAATCTGGAGTTGCTGCTACTAGATGACATAAACCAAAATTTGTAACTGGCAAACTTTCTCTGACTAATCTCCTTACCGCACGACGTAATCCGTCTAATAGAATATCAGCAGATAGTGGGTCGATATATAGTTGTGAAATCCTCTCTCCCATAGGAGTTGCCTCATATTCTGTATCCAATGCTTCAACATCGAAGGCCTGCGAAACAGAAATTGCTATTTTTGAAGCCTTTTGGAATCCAAAAGTGGCTTCAATCGGTTCTTTCGATTTTTTAGATGAGATTTTCACTCCAGATGCATTTTGTGCTGCATCCACCCAAGAAGGAGTTTCATCATCCCATGACTCATTTATAGTTCCAATACTCTTTCTCCGAATGAATCTCTTATCAACGAGCCATCTAAGCATGCTGTCAATATTTTCTTGGAGATAGGAATGAGTTTGTGAATGACCTAAGTAAGTACTTGAAAAGAATTCACCAATTGATTGACGAGAATTTAACCCACCAGTTGCAATAGAAGAAAGTAAATGGAATCTTAAAGCAGGTTCAGCAGCTAACTTAGATGAAATATCTTCAACTGGGCCGTGAATATATCTGTCTGCAATTTCATCTGCAATCTCGCGGGGATCTCCTCCTTTACAGGCCAGCCATGCCTCGCCTAAGGGGTCATATCTCGGCCTACCTGCTCTTCCTAACATTTGTCTAACTTCCATCACAGGTAAATATCGGCTCATACCATCGTCGTATCTCTTCAAATCTCTAATCAATACTCTTCGAGCAGGTAAATTAACTCCGGCAGCAAGTGTTGGAGTGGCACAAAGACAATGCAAAATTCGGTCTTTGAATGCATTCTCTATCAAATTCCTTTGTGTATGTCTCAAACCTGCATGATGGAAAGCAACTCCTCCCTTGACGCATTCTGATAGAATATCTCCCATGGCAGAATTAGAGTTTCTCGACAGTTTCTCTGATAACTCTTTGAGAGCAATTAATGAATCAGGGTTATTCTTTGATAAATGTTTGAACATCCTTTGACCTAATTTCTTAGCTTCAGATTGGGCTGAACGTCTTGCAGCAACGAATACCAGTAGTTGCCCACTTTGTTCATAGACGTCACTTAATGCGGCCCAAGCAACATGAGTTTTAGGGCCGTTAAGAGTACGTGGTGGATTGAGTTCGCCTGCTGTAGTCAATTCGCTTTTTTGAATAGCCCGAGGTTCCAAATCTAATTCAGCGAGTGTTGAGTATTCTAGACTGACAGGTCTCCATTCAGAGACAATTAATTCACTATCAAGCCAGTCTGCCAAATCTTGTGAGTTTCCTACAGTTGCAGATAGAGTAATGATTTGTGACTCTGGTAGGTAATGTCTAATTCTTGCTAGATTCATCTCCATTGTTGGACCCCTATGGCTGTCATTCAGTAAATGGAATTCATCTGCTACTACAACTGATACTCTGCGTAAAACTTCGGGTTTTGAACGCATTAGAGAATCTAATTTTTCGCTAGTGCAAACTAGAATATCACAATCATCGATTTGTCTAGCCTCATTCGGTGCATCTCCGATCCCTAACCCAATCTTAAGACCGAGATGATTTCCTAGTTCTTTCAACTCTTCGAGTTTTTCGCTTGCTAATGCTTTGAGTGGTACAATGTATATTCCTCTAGTGCCAATTTCTCGAACCATAATCTGATTTACAATTCCCATGAAAGCAACTAGACTCTTACCACTTGCAGTAGGGATGCACACCATTGTATTCTTTCCAGATAATACCGATGGCATGGCCTCGGCTTGCGGTGGATGAAGATTAGTTATGCCCCAATCGTTCTCAAGAAATTTGACCAAACTTTCGGGTAAACCCAGTTGCGAGATAGCGCGTTCCGGGTCACCCATGGTGCCAAGTGGTGGTCAATAGTCCAAAAGGTAAGCGATTCATTCGCCGACATACCTAAGTTCTATCGTGGATGTGGCCCTTCCATGAGCGGCGACGACACCATGGTCAATGAGAGACTTTCAGTCTTTGATGATGAACCGGATTTGAATGACTGGTTTGAGGTAATTTGTGGTTCAATTATGGCTGTAATAGGCATATTCCAATTGATTTCTCCAGGAAATTTGGTCGATCCTGATGTGATGAGATGGTTCGCAGCCGCAGTTTCGATATCAGGACTTGTTTGGATTGCTCACGGTTTGAAAGATATGGCCATTAAAGAAGTACGCAAATCGATCGTACTTCTCGAAATGGGTTCCAAACAAGGTTCAGTTGACTATGGACTAATCAGAGATGTCATCCTTAATCCGAATGCATATGCTGAGTTCTTACTAAAGGAATATGAAAATGCATATTCAGATGGTGTAATCACCGAAAAAGAGCTTGCAGAATTGAAGACAATTCAAGAAGCCCTAGGAATTAGCGATGAAGACGCTGCTAAGATGGCCGTTAGAGGCGCAGTAAAGTCAGCACTAGCAGATGGTAAAGTCAGCGATGAAGAGAGAAAGATGATCGATGAGGCAGCAAGTAGTCTTTCCAAGGCAAAGAGAACCAAACTTTCCAAGGCCCTTGACAGTGGTGAAATCTCATCCGAAGTAGAAAAGATTCTACAATCATTGGATGAATAATTAATTCCAAATATTGTCTGAAACCATTTGACTTAGGATTTGTTTCGCTTTCTTCCTTCTACGGTTTTCAGCGATTATACCGATCAGAGCCAGAGTAATACCTGTTATGACCCACAAGTGTTGTGATTCAATTAGTGGAGCCGAAGGTTGAACAGATTCAGTAGAATATAGCAAGTTGTGACTTATGTCATTGCTCACCTCTATTCTGAACTCTAAATCATCTTCTAATCCATCAAGCATAGTGATTGAGATTAAGCTAGGGTAGAGATTATCTTGCATTTGTCTCCACCTGCCTTCTGAGATATCAGCAGGCCTAGTACCCCAAGACGGGTCTTGGACTAAACCTAGACTACCAGATGTCACCATTTCAGTTTTGAAATGAATTACATTTGAATCAGGAATTTCATCAACTACTAGTAATGCTTCTAACATTAGTAAATCCAGTATTAGAGTCCTTGCTGCCAGAAGGATGAATGTTCTTGAATGTGAATCCAATAGCTGATCTGTAGGACTAGATGTACTCTTATCTGCTACTTTTGCGAAAATTAGAGATTCTAAATCCAATTCGTAAATTTCAGGAATATGTAGTTGCCAACGTCCATCATCCAATTGCCATACAGAATCAGTTTCTAATCGCACAGACAGTGTTTCGCCATCCAGCATACCAAATGTTGAACCAACATGTAATGCTCTAGAAGAAGGAGGAGTTGCTGGATGTGAGGCGTGCCATAACTGATCCAATCTAGTATCAATTAGTTCATCAAGACTCATTTCATCAGATGATTGCATTTCACTACTTACTGCCCAGAGTGGAGATACTATCCCGCCTATAATCAAAATTAGTACACCCGGGACGAATAATCCATATCTAATGGGCTTAGATGTCGTGTCTTGTTTAATTTCTATAAATAAGCCCACTAATATCGCAAGTGATAGAATTAGCACCATTGTGCCCGATGCAGAATCAATATCTTGTGATCTACTTTCATCTCCTTTCATACCTAGGCCTTCCCATTCCCATGATGAATAATCAAAATCTTCTGGTGAGGTAGGACCTAATCCTTCGAATGCGATTAAACCAGCCCATTGGTATGGTTGAAATGCATTCAATCTACCACCGATGCACATGTCATATTCGCCTACTGGCAAAGCTCTCCATTGCCATGTTAGTCTTGTTTCACCGTTTGTTATCTCTGAAGTCAAATCAGGAGTAGGTGCCATTCTACGATCTGGCAATATTAAGTCTGGTTGTCCATGAGATTGCTCAATTTCTGATGGAACTGTTTCCCAGACAAATGTAATTCGTAAAATTTCATGATTACTTACCTCAAATGTCCAACAATCTCTGTCATCTTCAACAAGTGCTCCATAATGATTTGATTCAAACTCAGTTGATCGAGGTGAGCTATCTGAGGACGGTTCGTCAACATCCCTTTCTTCGACATTCTCTGACCACAAAATATCAAGTTTCATGAATGAAGATCCACGTAGGTTTAATTGCCAAGTTCCAGGTCTTTCAACTTCAAATTGTAGTAATATTTTGATTTCTTCTTCAGGCCAGAGTAAACGATTTCCACCACTTTCGATCGGTTCATCCTCGGCATAATGTGGTCCAGAAATACCATCTGTAGGGTTAGAATCTCCTTCAAACTCAATCACTGTAGTAGATTGAGCAATGATTATTGTAACCTTTAGATCTGGTCTTGATAAACCAATAATATCATCTTGGTATCTCAAATCGACCTGTAGTTCATCGATTACATCGGGAATTAAAGCGATTTCACTTTGCTTTGGGTGCATTGGTAATTCGATGAATACGGTTTCAGGAGATACTGGAGTTGCTGAATTAATGGTTCCCTGAATGTTTTCTTCTCCTGTATGGAACTCTGTTAATGTACAATCATCGATATTATTGCAAGAGAACCAAAGTTCTCCTCCTCCTTCATCAGAATCTATTGCGGCCATTGAAACAGGACTGCAAATCAAGCAGAGTAACAAGATTGCTAAGAGCCTCCGCATGGGTTCTTGTCAGGAAATGTTCCTAATCACTGTGACGCTTTGTTGGGTATGTCTTGTAACACTGTTCTACAAATTCTGCAGAGATACCTCCCTCTGCTTGCTTTCTGTCTGGGATATTCCTTGTTGCATGTACTACATACCCATAGCCAACTAGCTTTCTCTTTGCGAAGCATTTCAGTGAATTCCGAACCCATCTGCGATGATTTTTCACTAGGCCATAAACTCTCAAGAGATCGGAATGTAGAATCATGTGCAGTATAGCCTAGTGCGTGAACAAATTCATGATGCATTACCCATGCAGCATATGGTTTCCATTTTTCAGATAATAATCTAGGGTGTAGATCAATAACTTCTACTTGTTCTGGGACACTCGGTTTCAAGACACCTTTCTTCCATCGTGTAACTCCATGTCTTTGAGTAGCATTCTTTCTTAATACACCTAAATCTATCTCAGTAAGGCTAGTAAGTTTATCTTTACTCCAAATTTCCATCGAATCCATAACCTCGATTACAAAATCTCTAAGTGAATTTAATTCAATCGATTGAGAGGTAGATGGTTTAGCCATTCATGACCACCGATGATAGGCAGGATGTCCTTCTTTAACTGCAACAAAAAGACCCTTTCCCGTTGCACATATCTTGCCATCAGCAGATAATGTCATTTTTACATTAGCTCTATCTTCAAACAATTCATCGATCTCTGCCAATATGTGTAATTCAGTACTCGCAGGAGTAGGCCTTCGCAAAGATATACTGTAATTTGCAGTAACTGTGCATGGAGGTTCGTCGGCACCGGAGGCATCCATTAATGCAATAGCTGCTGCCCAGTTGCCGTGACAATCTAGAATACTTCCAATTATCCCTCCATTTATCATTCCAGGAAATGCCTGGTGTTCTTCTGATGGAGTAAATCGCATTTCCAATCCTTCTTTACATCGATATGAATCGATTTGCAAACCTTTCGGGTTAGCAGGACCACAACCAAAACAAATCGAAGTGGGGGCATACTGTCGTTGAACTCCTTCTCCCATGGTTGTGGAAGTAATAGACGGTTGATTTGTTTATCCTGTATCCATCACCTTGATGATACATCGATTAATGGCCCAGCATGGCGGGGAAGAAGAGGACGGTAAGAGTCGCTCATGAACTCCCTAAAACAAGACGTTTAGCGATTAAAAAAGCTCTTCAGGAACACGAATCAGAAGACAGACCAGAATGGGACAGATCTTCAGATTGGGAAGTTACTCGTTTCTTACGTAAACGAATCAAACCTGGTGAGATGCGAACCATCAAGTTACCATTATTGGATGTCGACATGGGTGATTCTTGGCCAATACCTGTTACTGTTTTCCATGGTGTTAGACCCGGACCAGTGGTAACGATAATCGGTGGCACTCACGGTGATGAATTGACAGGCCCAAGTGCATGTACTAATCTTCTATCTTCAATTTTCACAGGACCTGAGGGTGCACTCGACCCAACTTCCATGGCTGGAACTGTAAGAATAGTGCCCGTTCTAAACATGCCAGGATATCGTGCTAAGTCACGATATTTCCCTGATGGTAGAGATCTAAACAGAGCCTTCCCCGGTAAAGCCAAGGGGAATACAACTTCCCGAGTTGCTTATCGTGTCAGGAAAAAATTGATTGAAGATTCAGATGTAATTATTGACCTGCATAGTGCTGCATCTGGACGATCTAATATGCCGCAAATACGCGGTGATTTATCCCATCCCGAATCTAATTTGTTGGCTAAGGCTTTTGGAATTGAGGTGATACTTGACAGTAGACCTCCAAAAGGAAGTCTTCGTAGAATTGCCAATGAAATGGATATTGCAGCAATTACATATGAAGGCGGCGGAGCAAATTGGCTTGATCAGGCATCAGTGAAAGTCGCAGTTCATGGTTGCTTGAATGTTCTTCGCGCATTGAAAGTGATTCCTAAAAATCCCAGTAGACCTAGATTCAGACTTAATGCAGGAGGATCGACCTGGTTGAGAGCAGGCGAAGGCGGACTTTTGGATATGTTCGTCAGTCCAGGAAGTGTTGTTGAGAAAGGCGATGTTCTTGCAACAATTTCCGACCCTGGTTCTCCGGGTTTATCCGTGGATATTGTTGCTCCAGATGATGGATTGTTGATTTGTACCGCAACCAATCCTTTCGTAACAGCAGGTACTCCAGTAGGACATTTCCTGCCAATTTCTAAACATATAGATTTACTTCGCACCCAAGTTGATTCCCGTGGAATTTTAATTGTGAACGGTAGTCAAGGAGAAGCAATTTGGCGAGAAGAAGAGGATGAAATGGTAGAGATAGATGTCAAGGGTGAATGGTCGGGAGGATCAGTAGATGCCGAATGGAATCCAATCAATGCTGAAGAAACAGAACAAGAAGAAGCAGATTCATGATTGCTTATTGAATTCTTCAACAGCCTTTGTAACTTCTTCATCTTCCATATTTCTAGGTTGACTCTTAGCAACTTCAAACAAGTGAGCTACTAAATCGTCAGTTGGTTCAATGTTCCTACTTTCTAGCCAATGAATGATATTTGATCGGCCAGACATATGGCCAATTCTGATGACTTGCTCTAGTCCAAAGTCTCCAGCAGGCACTCCACTGTAAACTCTGTCTGCAAGCCACATGTCGCCCTTTCTAATCGCTTTGATTACAGCACTAGCATGTACTCCTGTGCCAGTTTCGAAAGCATCTTTTCCAAACACTGGGTAATTTCTAGGCAGTGGTACTTTGATGTACTCATTTGCCTTTTTCACATAATCATTTAGAAGAGATAGATCATTATCAATTACTCCCATCAATGATAGGTTAACCAGCGTTTGATCAAGAGGGGCATTTCCAGCCCTTTCACCAACACCTAATGCAGTGCCGTGAATAACATCGGCTCCTGCTTCAACAGCGGCAATGTTGTTTGCCACACCTAAGCCTCTGTCTTGATGTCCATGCCAGTTAACTTCGATATCTCGACGCTGATAACCTCCATCTTTGATGACTTCTTCATCAATGAATGAAAGCAATTTCTTTACTCCATTAGGAGTGACGTGTCCACAAGTATCACAAACACACAATCTTCTAACTCCTAAATCCATAGCCCTTTGATAAATTAGCTTTACATCTTCAGGTTTAGATCTAGTAGTATCTTCGGTAACAAACATTACTGGAACATCGTTCTCTACTGCAAATGATACTGCTTTTTCCATAGTTGAAACTAATTTTTCCATAGTCCAACCTTCGGTAAACTGCCTAATTGGGCTTGTTCCTAAGAAAGCACTAGCTTGAATCTCCATTTCATGTCGTGATTGTAAATCAACCAATGGTTCAATATCATTCATCAGAGTTCTAACTGCTGCCCCAGGGCGAATTTGGTAGTCATTTTCTTTGATATGGTTGAGCATTGCATCAATGTGCTCTAGGTGGAATGGTCCAGCTCCTGGAAGTCCTAGGTCTACCTTTTGGATTCCAAGTCTTTCCATGTAACTCAATAACTCTACCTTTTGATCAATCGATGGGTTTAGAGCACTTGGGCTCTGCAGGCCATCTCTAAGTGTCTCATCATCAAACCAAACGCCATGTGGATGATTCGCAGAATCACGATTGTATTCATAGTCAATGACATTCCAATCATAGATTAGGCTCTGTTCATCCATAGTGATTCACCTGTGGGATTGCAATCCTCCCCGCTTGCGAGATGGGGGCTTAGCGTTTGAACCCGTCGGAGAAATTTCATTCTTCTTCTTGGGTGATTTTCGATTCTAATGCTGCAGCTAAGAATTCTTCTTTATCGATAACTCCATCACCATTCGTATCCATAGAATCGAAATCATCCTCTAATTTTTTCTCAGTCAAGATCTCTTCTGCTAGTTCAGCTGGCATTCTGGCGCTGAAAATTAATTCATCAACGAATGAATCCTTATTCTTAGATCTCAATTCCATTACACGAGTCCCCTTTGAAGACCTTCCAGATGTTTCTTTAGTTTGAATGGCAGAAATTCGTATTACGACACCTTTGCCAGATAATAGGAATAACTGGTCATCTAAATCAGGAACTTGGTGCACTCTAGAGATAACATCTCCATCATTGAGGTTCATTGTAATTACCCCCTTACCTCCACGCTTAGTAACTCTGTATCCATCCATTTCGGTTTTAGGTTCTCCATCTTCATCGAACTGTTGTTCACCATTTCTGATAGTCAAGATCTTCTCGCCCTTGCCAAGTCTAGTTCTCTTACCCATTCCTTGTTTTGAAAGAGTCAAGACGCTAGTGTCAATGTCGTTGGTTAGAATCATTCCAGCCAATGCTGCATCAGTATCGAGCCTAATCCCCCTTACTCCACTAGAGACACGTCCTTGAGTCCTGACGGATGAAAGGTCGAATCTACAAGCTCTTCCTAAGTTGGATACCATCACTACATTATGTTCATCTGTTCCACTTCTAACGGTGATAAGTTCATCATCTGCAGCTAGATTAATTGCTTTCTTTCCATTACGATTAATCTTGACATAATCGGAAAGATTGCTTTTCTTGATCACTCCTTTTTTGGTTGCAAATGCTAAGAAATGTCCGTCTGGTTCATCGATTAAATCCTTGTTCAAAGGAATAATTGAAACTACATGTTCATCATCTTTCAATCCTAAGATGTTACGGATGTGACTTCCTCTACTGGTCCTTGAACCTTGAGGTGTTTCCCATGCTTTCAACCCGTAGACTCTTCCTTCGATATATGGTACTTCATTGTCATCTTTATCTTTCTTTGTAGCAGGACGGTTGGTGAAAATTAGTAACCTATCTTTACTGAAACATGTGATTAAGGTTGTAGGGAAGTCTTCATTCTTAGTTTGAACACCTTTCATGCCCTTTCCTCCACGGTTTTGCATTCTGAAAGTCTCGGCAGGTAGGTGCCTAATGTAATTGTCATTTGTCAGTGTAATCACAATTGCACGTTCCTCAATAAGATCTTCTCTGTCCATTGAAAGAGGCATTGGGTCGATGAAAGAGCGTCGCTCATCACCATGTCTTTCCACCATTTCATCCATTTCAGTAAGTAGAATGTCGAGTCTCCTCGCTCTTGATGCAATAATGTCATTCAAATCTGCAATTTTAATTTGTAATTCATCAAATTCATTCTTGACCTTCTCTACATCTAATCGACTTAGTTGGTACAATCGGCGCTCAGCTATCGCTTTAGATTGAGGTTCTGTAAAGCTAAATGCAGCTATACCCGGGAATACTTCATTTCCTTGTAGAACCGATTCAAATTGTTCTCTGCTGGAACTTCCTTTACCTACTGCAATTACATCATCAATCCGATCTTGTGCTTTGACGAGACCTTCCAGAATGTGTGCTCTTGCTTCTGCTTTACCCAAGTCATAGTTAGCTCTCCTTTCGATGACTTGCTCTCTATGTTCAACATATGTATGGAGCATTACAGGGAGGGTTAGAAGAACAGGTCTTCCATCTAAGATTCCCATTACATTAGCTGAATAAGACTCTTGTAGCCGGCTAGATTTGAATAATTGATTCAAAACAGCATGAGGATCGGCATTGTTCTTAACTTCAATAACTACTCTAATTCCTTCCTTTGAAGATTCATCACGAATGTCACGGATTCCAATAACTGTGCCTTTGGTAACTAAATCAGCAATGTGTACTAACATATCCGCTTTCTTTACTTGGTAAGGAATTTCATGAATTATGATTCTTTTTCCCTTTTCATCATCATGAACATCGCACTTAGA
>QQSA01000001.1:0-3002 GCA_003602535.1 Candidatus Poseidoniales archaeon | reverse complement strand
ATGCTCCATGTACTGTTCTATAGACAAATCAGGCATTCCTGTATTGCCTTCTCCTTCTTCCAAAATAGTCTCGACATGGAGCCGGACTGCTCCAGAAACCTCTGTCAAATTATGCGGAGGTATTCTGGTCGCCATACCAACAGCAATTCCATCGCTACCGTTCAGCAGTAGGTTTGGTAGTCTGGATGGTAGTACCGTTGGTTCTTGTTCAGAATCATCGAAATTAGGTTGGAAGTCAACAGTATTCTTGTCGATATCTTCCAACATATGTTTTGCAATACGGTCTAGGCGACTCTCAGTATATCGCATGGCAGCTGGGGGGTCGCCATCTATTGAACCAAAATTGCCTTGGCCGTCAACCAATGGGTATCTCAAGGAGAATTCTTGAGCCATTCTTACCATTGTATCGTAGATAGATTGATCTCCATGAGGGTGATACTTACCCATTACTTCTCCAACAGAACGTGCAGATTTGCTGAATTTTTTATCAGAGGTGTGCCCACCTTCGTGCATACCATACAATACACGGCGATGAACTGGTTTCAAACCATCTCTTGCATCAGGAAGTGCCCTTCCAATGATGACTGACATTGCATAATTAATGTATGAATTCTTCATTTCTTCATTCAGTGGACGATTCAGTAAGTTAGCTTCACTGCTTCCGGAATCATCTTCGTCGATATTTTCTATTTCATCAGATGTCAAGGTTGGTCACCTCCTTTGCATGACGCTCAATAAACGCCCTTCTGTCGGGTACATCTTCTCCCATCAGAATCTCAAACATTCGATCTGATTCTTCAGCATCCTTAACCGTGACCTTCAGCATAGTTCTATTTTGAGGATCCATCGTAGTTGTCCACAATTGCTCAGGATTCATTTCACCAAGACCCTTGTATCTTTGAACTCCAATCTTAGCATTTGGATTGTCTCCTTTCAAATCTTCAATGATTTGATCTCTTTCTTCATCAGAGAAAGCATATCTGCTAACTCTGCCTTTTGAAAGTTGGAATAATGGCGGTTGTGCAATGTAAACATGGCCCTCTAAAATCGCAGGCCGCATGAATCTCCATAGGAATGTTAGCATCAAAGTCCGAATATGGGCTCCGTCAATATCGGCGTCAGTCATGATGATAATTTTTGAGTACCTCAATTTCGCAGTATCAAATGATCCTTCATCTTCGGGATTATTCCCTACTCCTGCTCCTAATGCGCGAATCATAGTTTGAATTTCTTGATTTTGGAATACTTTCACAAGGTTGTGTTTTTGTCTTTCCACATTCAAAATTTTACCTCTAAGTGGTAAAATTGCCTGGATTCTTCTATCTCTTCCTGTCTTGGCTGAACCGCCTGCAGAATCACCTTCTACAAGGTATACTTCACATTCACTCGGGTCTCTTGATTGGCAATCTGCCAATTTTCCTGGAAGACCTCCTCCTTCTAGGACGCCTTTTCTACGGGTAAGTTCGCGTGCCTTCTGTGCAGCCTTTCTCGCCTTGGAGGCAAGTAATGCCTTTTCGATGATCGATTTTGCCACAGAAGGGTTCTCTTCGAAAAAGTCTCCCAATTTTTCGTAAACTACAGTTTGTACGATTCCTGTGACTTCACTACTAACCAACTTGTCTTTGGTTTGGGAAGAAAATGATGGGTCTGGATGTTTAACACTTACAATTGCAGCTAATCCTTCTCTAACGTCGTCGCCAGATAGAGCATCTCCTTTGAGCATATTTCTCTTCTTAGCATAAGAGTTCAGGCAACTGGTCAATGCTGTGCGCAGTCCAGACATATGGGTGCCTCCGTCCTTATTGCGAATGATATTGGTGTAGCATCGAATTGATTCACTGAATGCATTGGACCATTGTAAGGCCAGTTCTATGGATACTTCTCCCTTCTCAATTTCTTTTTGACCAGAGATATGGATGACTTCGGAATGCAGAATCTCTCTACCTGAATTTATCTGGGCGACATATTCTCTCAGCCCTCCTTCGTAAAGATGGGTGCTGATATGGGGCTCTTCAGCCCGGTTATCCGTAATTTCTATTTTCAGTCCGGCATTAAGGAATGATGTCTCTTTGAGTCTAGTATCGATTTGTTCGAATTCGAATTCGGTAATATTTGTGAATATTCCCAAATCCGGTTTGAATACGATGAGAGTACCTGTGTCTTCACAAGTTCCAATTTCTGCAAGTGGGCCCGTTGGCACTCCTGCTTCATATCTCTGATGATAGATTGTATTGTCTCTGTGAATTGTTACCTCCATCCATTCCGAAACAGCATTTACTGCAGAAACACCGACTCCGTGCAAGCCTCCAGAAACTTTGTATGAGCTGTTGTCGAATTTACCTCCTGCGTGTAGTTTAGTCATAATTACTTCAGCAGCAGAAATTCCAAATTCTTCATGCAGATCAACAGGTATTCCTCTTCCATAATCTCTGACTGAAAGTGAACCATCAGGATTTAGACCTACTTCTACGAGATTAGTATGGCCGGCTAAATGCTCGTCCACCGAGTTATCGACAACTTCCCAAATGCAATGGTGAAGTGCCGAACCATCATGGGGGTCTCCTAGATACATTCCGGGCCTTTTTCGGACGGCCTCAAGCCCTTCTAGCACCTGTATGCTCTGTGCACTATAGTCTTCAGTCATCGACTCACCTTATCGTTTGTTTTCTGTGTAATAAAAAGACATCTATAAATTACTCATTTCCCTGTATAATTCTCCATCATTATTAGGTCATTTTTGATCTAGCATTATGGCTCAGAAAAACGGCTCAGTCTGGCGATTGAGCAGAGTGTTCTCGTACACAAACAATAGGGTGTCAAAGGGGGTATATGAACATACTCAAAAACCACCCTGAAATATGCTTATTTCTAGAAACAAAATCCTAACGAATATTGTCAAAAAAGCAAAAAAAATCAATAATTTACTATGAAAGATTAATCGCAACCGTTAATGAAGAAGGGCAGGTCGCCGACAGCATGGCTGACCCGAAAGTATGCGTAGC